>JAOUKW010000572.1 GCA_029882335.1 Candidatus Heimdallarchaeota archaeon
TTCATTGGGCTTTTCTGTATTGAGTGGTGATGATATATTTTTAAAAATTGCTGAAAAATTCCAACCAAAATTAATGGTTTTTGGTACTAATGTTGATGGTGTTTATACTTCAGATCCATTTAATGATAAAGAGGCAAAATTAATTAATAAAATTAATATCAGTACAGATTTACTTGATCAGATAGACTTACAACAAAGTAGCATAATTGATGTGAGTGGTAGTATGAAGGGTAAAATATCAAAAATCAGTAAATTTCTTTATACACATAAAAAAGCAGAAATTCATGTAATTAATTTGTTACAACCAAAAAATATTACTCTACTTTTACAAGATATTCCATTTAATCATAGTGTAATTATGTATTAGTAGTATTAAGTTAATAGTAGTATTAGTTAATCAATTCAATAGAATAATTAATCCGATATGGAATTAGCCTTTGAATTTTTATTATAAGAAATAATATCATAAATATGTGTTATTGAAATGATTATTGTAAAGGATAATATCAATAATAATATCAGTAATTGAAAAGAAATCATTACTGAAAAAATACTAAGTTCTATCAATAAAATTATTGGAAATAGTACGAAAGAAAGAAATAGTCTGGCAGTTGCAAATGCATCTTCTCGTTTTGATATCTTATTTGATAATTTTAGAATTAAAAAGGAAGGAAGTAAGGCATAAATTAATCCAGGAAGGGAAATTAAAAATAACATAAAACTTAGGAATGTGTTTTTAAATTTTCCTTGAGGTGCTTCATCATGCTCTATAGAATCTTCATATTCTCTCATTTGAGTTTCTAGCTCATTAGTAACTTCTATTTCATAATTTTCTGTTTTAATAAATTCTTTTTCTTTAATTACAGGTGTAAATATCCTCATATCAACATGTGACCTCATCTTTTCTTTCTTATGATAATTGAGATGTATTGGAATAATTGGTATGACCTTTCCTGTCTCCTCATAGTATAATTTTGAAATCCTTGATACACCAAGCTTAAATTGATGTAATCCGCCAGTAGCATAGCTCAATCCTTCAGGAAATATAAGCATCAGATCTCCATTTTGTAAAACTTTCACACATTTCATTAAATTCGCTTTATTCATTGCATCTCGGTCTATTTTCTGGGCGTCTTGTTTTCTATGAAAGAAAACAACATTATTTCTTCTTAAAATCCCGCTTAGAATAGGGATTTTACCTAATGTACCTTTTGCGGTTAAATTAATATCCCTCTTTATTTTCGACACTACTATTGCTGCATCAATAATTGCATTCGGATGATTTGCAATCAGCAATGCAGGTTCCTTTTGAGGTATATTTTCAATTCCAACTACAGATATATCTCTATAATAAATCCACAGGAAGAATTTAAAATATAATTTAATAAATACATTTCTCATTGTAATCCCACTAAAATAAATTCGATTCTAAATTATATAAATGTTTATTGATCGTTGAAATTCAACTAGTTATTTATTATGATTATAATTATTTACCAATTACCAGACTGTATATTATCGCATTAAATTAGTGAAAATTTGCATTTTATGTTATTTTTTATTTGTAAATTTGATTAATTATTTTATGATATGTTATATTGAGTTGACAATGTGTATTAAAATGATATAAAGAGCCAACTCTGTTCAATATTTGTCCTAATAAAAAATTTAATTTTGATGTTATATTGACGCAACAATCTTCAAAAAACTTAAATTATAACTCGAATATCTAACATAATAGGTTGTTATTATTGACTGATGATTATTCAAAGGAGAATTCAAGGTTAAATATAAACTTAAATAATTATAATTTCACAATTAAGGAGGAAGATAAATTTGATATGTATTTTTCTGTTATTGAAATTATAAAACGTACTTTAAACAAAGAACCTCCACCGATGTTATTTCATACTTCAATAATTAATGAATTTATTTCTGAAGTAGTACAAAAGACATATCTGTATTTACTTGAAAATGATCCTAATTTTAAGAAGATGGATATGGAATTTTTTGAACAATTTCTAGATCTTCATACA
>JAOUKW010000179.1 GCA_029882335.1 Candidatus Heimdallarchaeota archaeon
ATTAAATACTACGTAAGTGGGATCTTCGTGTTGTACTGCAGCACCATCAAATGTATTATGACCACCACCATAAGCATTCATGTCAGCTTGTGAGTAATGTGCATATATTTCGTTTTGACCGAGATAAATTTCTACATCTACAGTTGGTAAACCACCAACTGGTTCGACAACAATTGCTCCATACATACCCTTACTAATATGAGAAGGAATGTGCTCAGAAGCACAATGATAGACAAAGGTTCCTTCATGTATAGCTTCAAATGTAAAGGTTGTAGTTTCACCAGGTTCAGATCTAAGGATACCAGCACCACCACCAGGTCCAGTTACTGCATGTAAATCGAGTGAATGTTGTTGTGTACTTTCAGCGGGATTATACAAGTGAATTGTTACATTATCACCAAGCATTACTCTGAGTAATGGTCCAGGTACAGTGTTATTATAAGTCCAGTATACAAATGTTGTTGGTGCATATGGAGGAGAAGCTAATTCGGCTACTACTTCAGTTGTATTCAACCAGATGTGATGTGTAATTGGTGTTGTTCGAGAACCTACACCAGTACCGGTTACATCCCAATCAACCATTATATTGGAAACATCTACATCAAGAGCAGGACCAGGTTTTTCTACCTCACCTACAATAACTTTTCCCATCATTTTTGTATGACCGGGTACTGTACAATAATATGAAAATTCACCTTGTATATCTGCTACAAATTCAATGCTAGATTCTTCTTCTAAATCGCTATCTTCACTGGATACAAGTTCAGATTGTACATAATATTCATCTATTTTGATATCATGACTATATTCATCTCCAGATACAATAACAATTTTCACCGTATCTCTCGGATCTACTTCGAGATTAGGATTTACCTTACCCTCAAAATCCTCATATGTTCCTTCTTCATTGCCTTCAACACTTATACCTTCAAATCCATCGATTTTAGCAGAAAGTGTAAATGTGATAGCATTACCATCGTCAGCAGATCTATTGCTAACAATCACGCCACCAAGCATACCTGCAAGTAAGGCTACTACAACCATAATTCCAAGCATTTTGGGATCAAACATTTTTTCTGATATCTTTCATCACCTAAATTTTAGTATTTTATTACTATATTTTGCATAGTAAATTACTATAAAAAAGTAACTAAAAATTCATATTTTCAAATACAATTTATCTAAATATCTTAATTATTAAAATATAATATATACAATTATTCAAAAATTTAAGAATTACAGTATTATATATTTGACTTCCTTCTTAAAAATATTTTTAATCAAGTTTAGAATTAATTTCTGAATTCGGGATTTTAACAAATTGAAAATAAGATCCAAATTGTTATCTTTTAGATGGAAAATTTTACAGGTTTCATACGAATTGAATAAACGTTATATTTCAACAGAAAATACTAAAGTATGGACGATATCTTCTTGAGTGCAGTGGAGTTGCAGAGAAAAGGTCGTCTAACAGAGGCATTAACCTTAATAGAAAAGAATCGTGAAGATTATAATACAATTTTACTTCGATGCTTAGAGGCGAGAATTTATGAACGGATGGGGAAGTACAAGCAAGCAATGGAAATAGTAATATCCGCAGAAGGTAAGGCGATTGAGGATCAAAATATATCTGCATTGGTTTTATCTTATGTTGTAAAATCATATATTTATGTAAGAGAGGGTGAAATTTCAAATGCAGAGGAATCACTAATTCAGGGGGAAAGAATTATTGAAGATATCGGAGGATGGCAACACCTCAAATATTCGGAATTTTGGGGTTTGTTAATTAATTCTAAAGGATTAATTGCGAATCTCAAAGGTAGATTAAATGAGGCGATGAATTATTTTTCAATAGCATATCGATTTGGTGTAGAATATAGTCATCTATGGATTGAAAGTACTGCTAGAAATAATTTGGCATTGTGTCTTAAATTTACTAGAAATCATGATGAAGCGATATTACACATTAACAGAGGTATAGAAATATTAGATGAATTAGAAAACTTTGTTGTCAAAGGAGTTTGTCTCAAAACATTGGGTGAGTTGCATCGGATCAAGGGATACCTTCAACAAGCATCAGAATATCTTGAACAGAGTTTGCAATTAGTTAGAAATGAAAATATTACTCATCATTCTACAACATTGTATTATCTGATTTTAACCTATCTAGAAATGGGAAATACATCTAAAGTGAAAATATTAGAGGAAGAACTATATAATATTCAGATATCTAGTGATAATAAGATGGTGAAGAAAAGATATGAAATCACTCATGCATTGATATTAAAAACGGAGAAAAGGTTTGAAACTTTAGGTGAAGCAAAAAAAATACTTCTAGATGTTGTAAAAAGTGGTATGATTGATTTTGATTTAACTACGACGTCAATTATTAATTTACTAGATATTCTACTTTACGAATATAAATGCTTTAAAAACCCCGCAATTTTGGTTGAGATAAACAATGAATTGGATAGCTTGCTAA
This sequence comes from Candidatus Heimdallarchaeota archaeon, assembly GCA_029882335.1. Lineage (GTDB taxonomy): Archaea > Asgardarchaeota > Heimdallarchaeia > Heimdallarchaeales > Kariarchaeaceae > JAOUKW01. The sequence goes on from JAOUKW010000179.1 coordinate 2,483, forward strand.
ATTATACTTCAGGTCTTGAAACAACACTGATTCATTTATATCTGACATTTATTAAGGGAAAAGCAGCATTATTGAATTTCAACTTTGAGGAATCAAAAAGATTTTTACTTCAATCACAAGTACAGGCAGAAGAACTGGGATTTGAAATATTAGCCCTGGAGATTTCAAATGAATTAGATAAATACATGGATTTATTTGATAAATGGACAGATTTAAAGTATGATTCAATTGGAATAGAAGAAATGTTGAAGTATGTCGAGTTTGAGGAAACCTTTATTTCCTCAAATATACATCTTCAATCAGAATTTATTGAAGGTGAGGAACCAGTAAAATTATTTCTAATAGATAATAAAGGTACAAGTATTTATTCATTTGATTTTCACTCAATTGAGAAACTAAATGACCAACTGATAGGTGGATTTTTAACAGCAATTAACCATGCATTAAGTGAAACATTTCAGGAAAAAAGCACCATTGAGCGAATTAAGTATGGAGATTATACTATCCTCATGAGACAAGAAATAGACATTAATTATTGTTATGTATTCAAAGGTAAATCCTACAAAGCATATAGAAAATTAAGCGAATTCATTGACCAAATAACAGATTCTAATATAATCAATAATTATTACACCCGCAATCCATCAATAGGTGAAACTAAATATGCAATACCAGAAAATGAATTGCATCCACTGGTATCACAAATATTTTTGGAAAATGGGTAATGATATTCTGAATTTATGACCCAATTTTTGTTAATTTATTTGAGTATTAATCAAAATTATTATTTTATTAGTAAGTATTAATATAGAATATTATATTCATTATATTGGGAAGATCCGATTTGATAATTTTATTTCTCCTGTCTTGAATAACCAATTGTCTAATTCTTCCCATTTATTTTTATTACAGGTTCATTATTCAATTACAAATTTTTTTATTAATTCCTCAATAGTAAATTTAAATCCATAACCTTGTTTGTGATTTTTATATCCCATCTGATTATTTATAGCCAACATAGGTGCATTGATATCAGCGTTTCCAGTAATTATATATTTTACTTCAGGATAATTATCTCTGATATAAAATAACATTTCGGATTTTAACCACTTTCCAAGACCTCTACCACGATATTCTGGCAAAACTGCTGTTAATTCTTGATAGAGTTGATGATTATTGGCGAAATTGTATATTATTTCAGTGACACCACTAATAGCCCCTTCTTCCTCCCTGCTTATCATAGTTCTCCAAATGTCTCCTCGTTCTTTACGTCTTTCTTCATCAACACGTCTTGATTCAGGAGTGATTTTTGGATCCCACTCGCTTTCGCCCTTTGGAACACTGTTCATAGCTGTAGTAAGAAAAGTACAAAAGTTTTCAAGTTCTGTTTCTGGTACCTCATTAAATGCCTGTAATTTCACGTTTCTTGCCTTTAAAGATCCTGATTTTCGCCAATCCTCCATTTTATCCCAGTCTACATCTTTCAGATATAATCTATTTTGCACACCAGAAATAGTTTCAACACCAATTTCAAGATTACGTAAAAAGTTAATCCCATCTTCTTCATCCGCATCGGTTTGGAATAAATGAATTCCTACATCTTTCATCTTGATAATCATAGGTGTAATTAATGCCTTTCCCAGTCCATTCTTTCTGAAATTAATGTCAGTTCCCACACCACCAAATCCTCTCCCTTTTTCATTTTCGTATGATGGATGATCTTTAGTAACAAAACCCAAGATAGCAGACCCAATGATTTCATTGTTTGCTTTGTTTATTCCAATCCAACGAAATTGATGTATGTGAGGATGTTTATCAATTACATTCTTCCTTAATAACTCTCGGGAGGGTTCAGGATCATCTGGTTCTAAATATCTTACCCGTCTCAATAGATAATCAATATATTTTTCAATTAATTCCTCAGAGGTTTGATCAGTATCAAACTCCTGTATTTCAAATTCAAATTTTGACATTATAGAAATATTTGGCTAATAGACTTTAAATATTTTGATTTAGATACAATTACTTAGAAATCGCTTTAATACTTAAATTTGCTATTTCTTTATTTTCATTTTTCATAAGTACATATAAAATACTCTGTACTTATTAAATGACAAGGTTATATGACCAGATACTGTTATTAGTATCAAGTTAAGTGACAATCACAGTTATTTTATGAATAGAATTTGTAATTATATTTGTTCAATATGTCTCCGTAATAATTATTCACTAAAGATATTCTGCTGAATTTTTAAATTCTGTTTTGAGCAGTAGTATAAGATAACATTCAGTTTATTATTTAATTTCCTTACTCAATCACTCATCCATTGATTGATTTCCCTTCAAATTGTCTTGACCCATCATTAATTAGTGAAAAATTGTTGTAAGTGTGGAAACAATAATTGATTTTGTCAAAAATACAATTAAATAATATCAAGTAAACCCAAATTGTAATGAATATTGTTGATATTTCTACAATAGAAATAACGAATGAACTCAAATTAAATTTTATTGAATTATATCAATCCTACTTTAGGGAGATACTTGGAGAGGATTATGAGACATTCAAAAAAAATAATAGTGATTTATTGAAGTGGTTAGACTCATTTAACGAAAAAGATTTCGTTCACAAGAAATACCTTATATTAACAGAAGATGAAAGTATTGATGGATTTTTTGCATTTAGAATTGAGAAACAGAATGAGGATCGATTTCAAGTTATCCCACAGGATTCGTATATCAGTATTCATAAACGAAGGATGGGAATGGGGACTAAGTGCTGGAATGCTATGATTAATTACTGCAAAGATACTATAAAACAGGAGTTTGAGGTCATAGTATCTACTGGTTTAGTTGGTACAAGAGAATTTTTTGCCACATTGGGATTAACCTATCTCCAACAACGAGTAGATCAGAAGTTTTTATTAAAAGAATTGAATATTGAAAAACTGCAATCCCAAAATGATGAATTTCAAAACATTACAGATTTCTCTCTTTTAAAATTTCAAAATTGTCCAGAAGAAATTATTGAGCAATTTTGTATACTCTATAAAAAAATCAAATCATTTGCTGCTTCAACTAATTATTTAGGTGAGTATGAATTAACCCCGGAGCTTAGAAGAAATTACGAAAAACAATATGGGATTGACTCGGGAAATGATTGGAGGACTATAGTTATAAAAAATTCAGGTGATGAATTAATAGGACTGACTGAAGTCTATGTTGTCAATAATGGTACCATTGCATTTCAGGAGTTAACAGGAATATTACCTCAATATCGACGAAAAGGATTGGCAAGATGGATAAAAAATCAAATGTTAATTGATATTAAACAAGTATATCCTGATTTACAAGAAATTTTTACTCGAAATTATATAGGAAATACAAATTCAGGAGAAGCAGTATTAGCAATGAATCAATCAATAGGATATAATCCAATTAAATATGATTATCAATACAAAACAAGGTATATTATTGATTGAAGTGATTTATACTACTACTATCATTCCTCCAATCCAACTTTTGGAAGTGGAATTGAAATAAGATCCAAAAGTTGTTTCCGATGTTGCATTAATCTTGTCATTTCTCGTAAATTTTAACATTGTACAGGGATTTAAAAGCATAAATTTTAACTTTATTTATTGGAAAACAACTTTATATGTAGGGATCAGTCTAAATATGGATTTTTAAATCATAATTTCCCATTAATAGTATTTATTTTATTACGTATAGTGGTGACTAAGCGCAATTAAATGATTTAATATAATTTACCAAACTGGTTAAATCAGATTATCATTACACCACGTATTTCATAAATTAATTACTAGAATAATTCGTAAATGACTCTGACTATACCGATTTATTTTATTTATACATAATATAGATAACATTAGAATGGAACAATTAGGATTTGATCCAAGATACAAAACACATAGAACCCTTGATATTTCTGCAGAAAATGAAGGTGAAAAAGCAAAAATTGCAGGATGGGTAGTTGTACATAGGGATAAATCAAAAATTATATTTATTAAGATTAGAGATGCTACCGGAATTGCCCAAATTGTAATTAAAAAAGATGAAGTAGATGATGAATTTTGGGAAATAGCTAAGAATCTAACCATTGAATCGGCGATATCTGTTGATGGAATTATTGTTGCAGATAGCAGATCACAAACAGGAGCTGAATTAAAACCGAGTAAAATCACCATACTACAGTTATCAGATACTTTGCCAATTGATTTGAGTGGAATAAAAACTGAAACCATGATCGAGACAATATTTGAACATCGTGAATTAAGTATTCGTAGACCTGAATCAATAGCTATATTCAAGATAAAACACCATATTGCAAGAGCAGTTAGGGATTTTTATGTGAAAAATGGATTTTATGAGATTTGGACTCCATATATACTTGGTACATCAACTGAAGGTGGTGCAGAAATGTTCAAAGTAGATTATTTCGGTCAAGAAGGAGTACTAGCCCAAAGCTGCCAGTTTTACAAACAATCAGCAATCGCAGTACATGAGAAAGTATTTGGTATAATTCCCTCTTGGAGAGCTGAAAAATCAAGAACACCCAAACACGTAGTTGAATTTCATCAAATTGAAACAGAAATTGCATTTGGAACTGATGAAACAATAATGCAAATACAGGAAAATCTCTTATATAGTGTTATGAAGCATGTGATAGAGCATTGTAGTGATGACCTAAAAGTATTGGGTAGAGAATTAAAATTACCATCTTTACCCTTCAAAAGAATAACTTTTGAAGATGCCAAAAAACTTGGGACGAAATTAGTGAAAGAACAATTGGATATGGATGAACCTGAAGGTGATCTTAGTACACCTGCAGAAACTGCACTTTCGAATCATTTTGAAGACCCATTTTTTATTATTCGATTTCCAACTGAAATCAGAGGAATGTATTATGATTCAGATCCAAATGATGATGATATTACTCTATCACTGGATTTAGTCGCATCAGAGGGTATAGGTGAGTTATCCAGTGGTGGTGTGAGAGTAACTTCACCAGATAAATTAATCCATAGAATAAAAGAAAAAGGATATAATCCGGATAGTTTCAAATGGTACATAGACATGTTCAGATATGGTGGTGCACCACATGCTGGATTTGGTTTAGGTTTTGAAAGATTAACCCGTTTCATTACAGGAGTAAAACACATCCGAGAAACTATAATGTATCCAAGAACTCCTGATTATTGGTCTCCTTAAAAATATTAAACAATAATTAAAAATTAGAATTTTTTTGATTTATAAAAAAATTCCCCCCACTAAAAAGATTTAAGGAAAATTACGATATCTCATTCAATTATTGGAAGTATCCAATTAAAATCGATGAGGAAGAGCGAGGTTTGTATGATTTTCATGCAAATGATTGAGATATCGTTTTCCCTAAGAATATATCCATTTAACCATTAATAAATACCTTTGAGGGATCAATACATAAAACGTACTAAAATGTACTTTTTGATTTTACTTTTTGATAAAAATTCAGTATAATTAGATAAATTTCACCATGACCTCTCCATTAGATTTATTTTGATTATGATAAATCTAAGACTGTACTCTTGGCGTGGTTTAGTTATCTAAGCCTGGTCTGATGATTCGTCAGGCAAAGGACTTTGTCCATCTTTGATATAACCGGTCGTCATTTTCACCCAGTAGATCGAGACCTTTC
>JAOUKW010000573.1 GCA_029882335.1 Candidatus Heimdallarchaeota archaeon
AGCTTTTTTTGATACTGATTCAATATTTAGCTTAAACACACCCTTTCCAAGAATTTTAACATCCACATCTAACTTCTCTACAATAGAATTTGAATCTAACCCAATTTTTTCTGATATAGATTGACTTGAAAACACCCTATTTCCACAATTTTTGCAACCAGAGGTCAAAGCATTCGCGATTTCTTCAACTTGCAGAGAACAAGATTTACAAATCATATTTAAATATTAAATACGTGATGATTAATAGTATAATAATACCCAAGTGTTTTCTAGGTATTATTGATAATTTTATCTTGGAATGCTAAAGTTAACCTAATGAAAAGTTTAGTTGACAGATTTTTTAGTAAAAACCAATCCTCTACAGTATGTTTAATAGGAGAGGTGAACACTGGAAAAAGCACACTTGCAAATCGTATATCAACAGATTTTGCTGCTCAAAAGATGTCTGAGACATCAGAAGTACCACATGAGACCAGAACAATTAATAAGATGGAGCATATTGATTTCAAAATAGGAAAGAATAAACTCGATTTAACTTTAGTTGATACTCCAGGAATTGCAACTTCAGTCGATTATAAGGAATTTATTCAACATGGAATGACTGAACAGGAAGCATATAACCGAGCCAAAGAAGCCACCTCAGGCATAATTGCATCTATTAATTTTTTAAAACAAGTTGATGTTGCATTAGTACTCATGGATGCAACAAAACCTCCATTTGATCAAGTATCACTAACAATTCTAGGTACCCTCGAAATGCATAAAACCAAGACCATTATTTGTGCCAATAAAACAGATTTAGAAGGTGCAAATACGGACATTATTAAGTCTAGCTTTCCTCATGTTAGTGTAGTTCCTATTAGTGCATTAAAAGGACATGGAATGAATGAACTATATAATGAAATAATCTCAATTGCATAGGAAGTGGATAATATGACAGGAATAGAATTTATAACAGCGTCTCGTGTAGATGGATTGTCAGATAATAATTTATTTGATTTTATATTAGATCGAGTTAGTGAAGACAACATTGTTGTTCTTGAAAAAAGTCTAGATCCAGAGCAGAAATTAAACTTAATTGCAAAAGGATTAAATTACATTCAAAATGAGGATTATGCAGGTATCAAAATGTTTCATTTTTCAATTAAAACAGGTACAGAAAGGAGATGGAAAAGTGAAAACACAATTCAATTTAACTTAATCGCCCCCGGTAATTCGGAAATTAATCAAAAACGCGAAGGTCATTATCAAATAAAAACAAATGATTCAGAAATTAATTATTCAGTGATTTAATTTAGGTACCTTCATCATATGCAGTTAAATAGATAACCTGATCTTCTGATAGTTTATCATATGCATAACCCATCGATTCAATTTTTATTTTTGCAATATCTTGATCGATTTCGTAGGGTAGAGTATATACCTTGTTTTCTCCAGATATTTTTCTTTGAGCTAAATGAATTAGAGCCATCAATTGACCTGCAAAACTCATATCCATTACCTCAGATGGATGACCCTCTGCAGCGGCTAGATTTACTAATCGACCACGTGCGAGTAGATAGATTCTTTTTCCAGAATTGAGAGTTATTTCTTCATTATTTGGTCTAACAGTTCTAATTGATTTTGCATTTTCAATTAGTTTTTCAACTTGTATCTCAACATCATAATGTCCGGTATTTGCAATAATTGCACCTTCTTTCATGTTTTCAATATGACTATAGGTAATTACATCTTTCATTCCAGTAGCAGTAATAAAAACATCACCTATTTTAACAGCATCTTCCATCGGCATAACTCTAAATCCATCTAATGCAGCTTTTAGTGCATTTACTGGTTCAACCTCTGTTACAATTACATTGGCACCATCTCCTTTGGCTCTCAAGGCAACACCAGATCCACATTTCCCATATCCACTAACTACGACATTTTTGCCAGCCCAAAGGATTGATGTTGCTCTTAATACTCCATCAATTGTTGATTGACCAGTTCCATAATAATTATCAAAATGGGATTTAATTGGACTACCATTT
>JAOUKW010000180.1 GCA_029882335.1 Candidatus Heimdallarchaeota archaeon
CGATATATATTCCACTGATGATAACATCAACAGAAGTATTGAGAAGCTCTCCTAATGAGATTGCTGTTTCCAATGCTTTTTTACCTTGAATTGATCCATCAAGTATGACTGATATTTTATTAATTGGCTTAATCTCATTAATTTCTAGCTTCACCATTGAAGTTTTTTTGAACATAGTTTCAATTTCTTCTAATTTCTTTTCAGACATAGATTATGCAATTCTCGATTGGGAGAATTAATATAATTATATTCTTATACTCAAGTAAATATATTTTGTCTTTATGTAAAATTTTTTCTTATTTGAAATATTGACGTATTTAATATGTAAAGTTGATACCTGGTCTTCTTGGAATAGAAGCTTTTGCTTTAGCTTCTGTAGATTCTTCTGCATGAATTATTTCAATTTCTGCATTAAATTCTAATTTTAGATAATTCTTGGCTTCAACTAATGAATTATATTCGGTATCTCTACTCCAAGCAAAGTCTGGTGGGATTCCTTGCTTCATTAATTTTTGTGAATAAGCTGATGCTGCTTTTCCAACTTTCTTAATATTTGGATCTTGCATAACTCTACCAATTAAATTTTTCAATCCATTTTCAAAAGCATCGTTGTAAATGTCATACATCCATTTAGGTGCAACATAAATATGAATTGTTTTTGGCTCGGTTCCACCTTTTTCTATCAAGAATGTTTTCAGTCCTCTAATATCATCAATAGTTGATTTTAGATTTTTCTCTGCATTTTCATATTCAGTATGGATTAAAGCAGAATCTGGTTCTGGAAATAGTTCATTAGACGCGAAACCTTTATTTCCCTTCATTTCCCAAATCTCCTCTATTAGATGTGGTGCAAATGGAGAAATCATTAATATCATCTTTTCAATTGCATGAATATATGCAGGACCTTTCGATTGTCTTCTTCTTAAATACCATTTGATATCCTGTTGGATCTCGTGGTATGCAGCTTGAAAAGCACTTCTAGTTTCCATTTTATCCAAATGATTTCTAGTCTTTTGAATTTGACTCTGAATTCTTGAATATAACCATTTATCAATTTGATATAGGTGATTATCATCTTCAGTATCCATTGATTGGTTATATAGGACTTCTAGCCACTTATTATAACTTTCACCTTCCTCTAATGAAAATTGAGCATCCTTCAATCCTTCACCTGCAATTAAGAATCCAATTCTTGTTGCATCTACTCCAAATCCTTCTATGGTATCTTCAATTGTATCAAAGTTACCTTTACTCTTAGACATTTTTTGAGCCTTTAAAGATCCTGGTTTAATAATTGCAACATATCCGTTTACAGCTATAGCTTTTGGATGAAAACTTTTAGGGAAAATTGCTGTATGATGCATTAACATAAAGGATAGGTGATTATTCATCAAATCTTTTCCTGATGTCCTTAAATCAAAACCATAGAAATATTGTAGATCCTTTCTGATGTTTGATAATAATTTTTTATCGATTCCGGTTGATTCTACCAGTTCTACAACCTTTCCTTTACCTAACATGATATAATCAAATATTTCTTTAGTTGCATATTCAATTTTAAATTCGCCTGAATTCACGTATTTTGATACGATATAATATGCCATGTATATTACCGAATCAGATAGGGTTTCAACAATCCAGTCATTATCCCATGGTAAAGGAGTACCTAAACCACTCTTTCTAGCACATGCTTTATCTTCCAACCAATCAATAGTGTTCTCAAACGCCTTTCTTGCTTCAGGTGGATAGAAATCCATTTCTTTTATTAGATCATATGTTTTCTTTTTCCATTTTTCATCGCTGAAATTCAGAAACCATTGATTTTCTAAGAATTTTACATGGTTCCTTGTTCCACATCTACAAATTACAACTTCTCCTGGTTCTTTTAATTTCATCGCAATATTATTATCGATGAGGTCACTTGTGATCTGATCTTTCACTTCCACAATACTCATTCCAGCATATTTTCCCGTAATAGATCTCAATTTACCAGAATTGAATTCCTTTTTATAAATCTGCTTGGTAGCTTCTTTTACATTTGGATCTGATTTGGATGTCACATTGAAACTATCCAATCCTTCTTTTGCTGGAAACTCTCCATATCCTTCCAATTCTATCAGTGATATCGGTTGTATCGATGTTATCATTTCTTCAGAAATACCCCATGCTTCTAGTTGTGATGGACTATTTTTTAGATCTTGTAGTGTAATCCAATCCATTGGAGCATGTGCAGGTACAGACATTACTACACCAGTAGAACCAGCTGTATCAATGAAATCTCCGGGTAAAATTAATACTTCCTGATTTGTAATAGGATTAATCGCATTTTCCCCAATTAAGTCTTTAATATCGATATCCATGATATCTTCAACATCAAATTTTTGATCTTGAAATTTGATTAGTGTATCTTTGGCAACAATATAATTTATATCATTGATCTTCATTTTGATATATTGAGCTTTTGGATGCAAAAATATATTTGTTACACCAAATATAGTTTCAGGTCTCAAAGTGGCAGGTAACAAATATGCATCATGTTTCGTTGATTTAAACTTTAACATGATAAAATCTACTACTCTTGCTCCTTCTCCTTCTAGTCGATCGTGATCTCCTGTTGGGTTTTGATCTGCAGGACACCATACGACAGGATGAGAACCTTGTACTACAAAACCATCTTCTTTTAGTTTATTGTATTGCCATTCGATAAATTTTGAGAAGGTCGGCGTTAATTGAGTAGTTACAAATTGCCTTCTCCAATCAATTGCCGTTCCTAATGATTGTACTGTATTTGTCCACTGTTTCCTGAAAAAATTAATAATGTTCATTGAATCAGTAAATTTATCGATTTCATCTTTAGGAATACCTGATTTAATCAGAGATTTAATTTGAATTTTATCTCCCGCACGAACTCTTTTTGCTATACCTGCGATAGGTTCTCCAGTAGCATGAAATGCAAATGGAAATAGTACATTTTTCCCTAGCATTCTTTGATATCTAGCCATTGCTTCTGCTTTTAGTAGTGAATAACCATGTCCTAGATGTGGTGCTCCGTTAATATATGGAAACGGAAAGTTGATGTAGTATTTTTCCCTTTTGTCGGGATCAGACTCAAATATTCGAGCTTCATTCCATCGTTTTTGCCATTTTTTCTCGATTTCTTTAATGTTAATTTTCCTTTCAAACTCTTGTGTCATCTAATGTACCTCCTGTTACACTTATTATTAAAAGAAATTTCACGGTGGTCTCGAGGGTTTATGCCAAAAACTTTATTCTTTTTAGATGAGAAGAACACAATTCCTCATGAGATTACCTCTATACAATAATCAACTATAAGGTTCTTAAACCCTTTGTTTAAAATTCAAATGAAAATAAATGTAATTCACGACCATACATCAATGATAAACAAATTTAATTTTACCATTCAAAATTAGTTATTTTTTCAGCACTTGTTTTACCTACTATCCATGTGTCTTCAATTCCAATTCCTGTTTTAGGATTATCAAGGATAAATTTAGGTTCCATTGCAATTAATTGTCCTGCAATTAGTTTATCTTTATATCCAGGTGTAATTATCGGAAATTCATCTAATTCTAGTCCAACACCATGACCAATGAATGGGACTACGTCATCCCTAAGTCCCATAAAGTTATCACCAAAACCTAATTCTCTTACAAGTTCCTGTAATTGATTGTATATATCTATGGGATAATTTCCTTCCACTAGAAGCTGCTTTGATTTATTTTGTACTGTCTTTGCTGCTTCGTATGCATCGTATATAATTTTATCGGGATTCCCTAGAAAGAAACCTCTTGTTTCATCTGCCGTGTATCCCTCCACTACACCGGTTGTATCAATACTAACTGCTTCATTCATCTTAATTTTCCTATTTGATGGTCCATTCATATGATATCTACATGATCCATTACCCGAAAATGGTCCAAATTTTGCATTCAAAGCATATGTACTTTCACCACTCATAACATAAGATAATGCAGTATAATTGTAATGAAACATTCTTACTTGTACATAACCTGGATGACCTTGAAATCTAAGAAATTTGCCAATTTCTGCAGATAATTCCTTTTCAGTCATTCCTGGTTTAATAATTTCTTTAGCATATTCAAATGAATCATCTGTTTGCTTAGCAGCTAATTTCATATATTCTTGTTCTTTAGCACTTTTAACGGATCTGATTTGTCGCAGTTGATTACTTATATCAATTACTTCTGGATTACCCATAGCATTTACTATATATCTCACAGTGTTATATGGTACTAAATCTAATTCTAGTCCTATTTTATCAATATCTAAATTTTTTCCTATGTCCTTAAATATCCTAAAGTTCTTCATTTCTTTAATATCTAAAGTTGATAATTCCTTGGCTACATCCAAATTTCTTGTGACATATCTTGAATAATTATCATTTTCCTTGATAATAAATCCATCTAATCCAATACCACTATAATAAAAGGTGTCTGCTCTGTTAAAAAGAATAAAGGTATCAATATCATTTATCTTTTCATCTAAATTCCGAATTCTCTGCGTATATTCCTCCTCAGAAAACAGTTCTTTCATTATTACTACTAAAATATTAATTATTTATTTAATTTGGTTTATAGACTTTAATCTAATAATAAATAAATAATAATTCTTTTCTAAATAGTTGTATTCTTAAATTTGTTTTTAAATGTTATATTGTGAGTGATGAAGAAGTAAAGTTTCAAGCTCCAAAATTCTGTACTACTTGTGGTACTCCGAACACAAATGTTGAAAATAAGTTTTGTGCAAAATGTGGATCTCCTTTTAAACTAGTTCAAATCCGGGAATCAAAGGTATCAACAACTGAATCAGATAATGTACCTGCGGTTACACCCACTCCTTATCCGAGTTATGCAGGAGGTTCTACATCTTCTACAAATAGTCCTGCTGCTCCTCAATCCATAGTTCCATCAAGTTTTAATCCTCAAATTCCCCATTCACTTAAACAAATTCAAGAAAAAGCTAATTTTCCTTTATTCAACCAAAGTGAGAAAAAGATTTTCCTATATTTTTCAGGAACTGCATATTTTTCTCATATAATGCGCTATTTTTTTATTTATAATCGTTTTCCTAACTATATGGAGTTACTATTTCCAATACCATTTTATTTTTTTGTTGTTTTTGTAATTCTTGGTAGTTATAAACACTTTTCTCGTAATTCTGGTGTAGCTATTAAGTATGAGGCAGATAATTATGATTATTCGGTTTCTTTTGTTATGTCATCATTTTTTGCTTCGATTTTGTCATTTCGGAGTACGATTGATAAAGAGCTCTGCACAATTGCAGATGAAATACCGATGATCAAAAAGACTCGTATGGGTATGATACAAGAATTTATACCTTCAAATGAATATATTGGTTCGATTCTGATACCTAAAAATATGTTTTACAAGAACTTAATTCTATTTATTGTTGGAATAATTTTTGGGTATTCATATTGGAATTTTTCGGATAATGTTATTTTGCTTGAAAGTACATTTAGGCTGGTAGGTTTGTTTATTGTATGTTTTAATTGTGTAGAATTATCTCCAATTGTTGGAAAACAAAACGCTACAGTTACTAAGTATGGAAGGATTAGGACTCTGTTATTGTTCTTTGGAGCTTTGATATTGTTATTATTTTTTATATTGGGTAAAGAAGTTTTGTATCCCTTATTAACTAGGGGAATTTGAATAATTCAAATATTAGTTCCATTTTTTAGATAGGATTACAAAAGTATTCATATTTGTTTGTTTTCATATTAAATTGTGGGAACAAAATCACCATCTGATGTAACTGGAATATCCGCAAAGCTTAAATTGGTTAAGGAATCAATTGCAAAGGTTGTAGTTGGTCAAGAAGAGGTAGTAGAAAGCGTATTGATTTCAATCCTATGTGATGGTCATATTTTGTTAGAAGGTGCACCTGGACTTGCTAAAACATTATTAGTTCGTGCAATTGCGAAAGTATTCGGATTGGATTTTAGTAGAGTTCAATTTACACCTGATTTAATGCCTTCAGATATAACTGGTGTCAATGTTTATCAACCATCTGATGGTACATTTAAATTTACCAAAGGACCAATATTCACAAACTTTCTATTAGCTGATGAAATAAATCGAGCTCCACCAAAAACTCAAGCTGCTATGCTTGAATCAATGCAAGAAAGACAGGTATCGTCTGAAAATCATGTTTATGAGTTACCTAAGCCATTTATAGTATTAGCAACTCAAAATCCGATCGAACAAGAAGGTACATACCCGTTACCAGAGGCTCAAGTCGATAGATTTATGTTTAAAATACTTGTGGATTATCCGACTGAAGATGAAGAATTCGATATTGTTAAGAAATATACTTCAGGTACGAATCCTTACGATTTATTAGATACCTTAGAAGTTGTGATAACTGGTGATGAACTTATTGAAATGCAAAAATTAGTTCGCCAAGATATTAAACTCTCTGAAGAGTTGATGAGATATCTTGTACGAGTCACCGCTACTACTCGGGAAAGTGAAGAAGTAACTATTGGTGCTTCTCCAAGGGCATCCCTTTGGTTGGCCATTGGATCAAAGGCAAATGCACTATTGGATGGTAGAGATTATGTTAATCCCAGTGATATCCAACGAGTTGCGAGAAATGTATTACGACATCGAGTCTCTGTATCTCCGGAATGGCAATTTGAAGGAATAAATTCAGATGCGATAATTAATCGCGTCCTGAAAACTGTGGATATTCCTTCAGTTTGAATTATGCATTGAAATTAATTTAACTGCATATATTCAAATAATATCAAACTTAATGATTAACAGGGAAATTTATGACTGATAAAAAGTTCTTCTTTTGGATTATTTTAATGATTTTAATTCCAATAAGTATATCCACTGTCCTATTACAAATAAATGATTTAAAACAATCTTCTATTAACATAGAGCAAAATGAACAAGATGAACCTATTATACCTTCAACTCCTACTGATGTGTATATTGTTGAAGAGGCAACATACGATGCACCTGTTGGAAATAATCGTCCAATTGTACATTTGCATTCAATCCTTTATTGGGAAGATCTAGCTGATATTACGTTATTTTATTTCATAAACACATCTGATATTATCTCAGTTCAATTTAGAGACTATGAATCTAAGGTCGAAATGCCAATAAATGATAAATGTGATGATTCTTTTCCACCCAGTGGAAATTTCGAAAATGATTTTCCTGCAAAAGGTACATTGAATGATTATTGTGATCGATATTGGATTTCTCCTGCAAGTAGATCATTTGAGTCATTTATATCTGCATATTATGATCCTGATATTATTGAAGATACAGGATTTATTGTAATTTTTAACTCTCAATCTGTTGATTTTGAACTGGAGGTCGATGGAGAAAGTGTTTATGCCAAAGTTGATTACAGAAATAAAATTACACTTCCTGAAGGTGCTGGAATTGTCAGTTATGCACCGATTGATGAAGGAGTGTTTCCCCTCGAATATACTGATGGAAGATATTCAATTACATGGGAATATAAGCATCGTGCAATGGATTCTAAACATGATCCACTAATGATTGAGGTTACATATTCATTTGATGAAATTTGGTTAGCTTTTACCAATCAGGTTTATCAGAATCAACTGGAGAATCAAAGAAGGCAAGAGGAAGAAAACCGATTAAATCAATTACGTGCAACCTTAGCAATAATTGCATCATTAGCTATTATAGCCTCTATTTTCTCAATCTTTTTTGCATATTTATTGGCTAGAAAAAGATTCGAGCCACAACTAAAGAAAGCAAAGGAATTACCAAAAAGAGATGCTAAGGATATTGAATCAAGTGAATCGATGAAAATCCCCATAAAATCATTATTTTTATCTAGTATGATACTTATACCGATGTTGTTTATGCCGATGCAAATTCAATCACAAACAGTTATTGATGATCGTGTAATTTGGAATGGTACATTCACACTTGAGAAAGATTTAATGCATTGGGAAGAGGTCGAAATTACTTTTCCTTTCCAAAAGGAATATATCGAAATTTATGTTGATACTGTGAATGTTAGTGAATTTAAAGCATATGATAATTTTGGAGTTCAATTGCCGGTTGAGGTGGAAGAAGATAGATTTAGAATACT
>JAOUKW010000574.1 GCA_029882335.1 Candidatus Heimdallarchaeota archaeon
ATTAATATTTCTTAGGTAAACAGTTTGAGCATTATTATTGATAAAAGTCATACCAACATTTCCAAAATAAGCATTCATGTAAAAAGAATCATTATTTATAAAAGCTACATACCATGTGGCATTATAAGGGATCACATAAGAACCTGAATCACTGGTCTGATTTTCAGATAAGAGATATGAAGTATATGTGTATCCAAAAATATAATTATAATATTGATTTGAATCTATAAGCAATACTGTAAGCGGAACATTATTTGAATATGTAAAATACCATTCAATGGTATAATTGTCATCATGGCTATCATAAGAATACAACCAATATGAACTCGAATAAGGAATATTCGCTTCATAATTGTAATTTGTTTCAATCCCACTGATTGGTTTACTTTTTGATTCATGGATACTTACACCTTGTTTTTCAACAGGTGTTTTGGTTGTTGAGGTCATCTCAGCAGAAGCCGGCATTGCAGGCGAAGATACATTATTGAAAGTAGTATCCTGCTGTGATAATCCAACTGAATTTGTGTTAAATGTACCTCCCAATAAAATGAGAAATACGATTAGTGAAAGTTTAGTAATGTGTTTCATTCAATCACCCTAGGGTATTATATTAATATCATTTTTGTTATTCTTAACATTTTCTAAATCATTTATAAAAATGAGTATTTTTGAGTAGATTTTGCCATTTAGAGCATCTATAGATTGTGGATTTGATTACCATATGGTAAACACATAATTGCAATCTATATTATCTATATTTATATTAAAATGGCAATTTTAAGGATTAAGTAGATAGAGACAAGACATATCTCACATTTTACCTTCAGATGATACTAGATATGCTGAATATGAATTTGATTTAATGATTATAAATTATGAAATAAATGGAAATAGATGTAGAATTTAAAATTAGTAAGTATAATAAAAAATATATTCACCTAATACGGGTTCTTATTTCTAAGTATAGTCCTAAATATTGCTGCAAATCCCAAAGATAAGATTATTGCCAATCCGTTGGAGAAAGACAATCCAGAGATTGGATCATTTGTTGTTGAATTATTATTATCAGAAGAATTGTTATTTGAACTACTGGACGAAGGCGTACTTGAAACACCACTTGGTGGATTACTTGAAGAGGGTATATTTCCCTGTGGTGTCAATTGAAATGAATTGGAAACCCATATTTCATCTGCCTCAAAAGTGTTTGAAAAATACAGTTCTGCTTCTATATAGTAATATCCATTTTGACTGACAGAGTTAAAATTAATTTGTGTTGATTCAACTTCATCCAAAATTATAAAATGATCACTACTGAGTTCTTGAACTATATTATTTCCAAAATACAAACGTGCAACAACACCAATCGTACCACTACCATAATTTAAATTAGCATCGAACAGTAATTTGACTGATTCATATGTTCCATCATTACCAACATCATTTCTCACAAAATATATATCACCAAAGTAGGCCATTGGAGTTGGATGACCAAGAGAGATATCATAATGATAGGATATATCAGTTGGAGTTGTATTATTTGCACGATACACAAGTAATTCCACATAATAAATATCTTGAATTGTGGTGTAGAATGAAATAACAAAATTTTCACTCAACCGACCTTCAATAAAGAAGATATAACTCTGACCGTCAACAGCAATACCATTACTATTGTACAAATATGCATCAACGGTTGCATTGTCAACCCCATGTTCAATATTAATATCAAAATTTAATTCCAACAAATCATCATAACCATCATAATCAGAGTCATATACATCATACCAACTTGATGCGAAATAGAAGTTTGGGCTTCGAGTGGTTGCATTTAAATATATATAACTTGATGATACATAATCATAGGTTCCAGTTTGTTCTAGACTGGACACATAGAAATAGTAATAATAATTCGCAGAGATAAAGGCAGGACCTACGGTTATTGCAAAGGTCTCATCAGCAATCCCAGTGATTTCATTCTCCTGATATGAGTTGGAAACTAAATTCCCCATGGTATCATACAGAT
>JAOUKW010000181.1 GCA_029882335.1 Candidatus Heimdallarchaeota archaeon
TCTCTCAAAGATTAAATTTACAAAAAGTAGATTCCATTGCTAATTTGCAAAAGAACTTAAAAGAATATTATGCCACATATCCAAATAAGAATGAAGATCACTGGATTATTGGACATAATTGGGATCAAGATTACATGAAGGATAATCGATATCCAGACCGATATGATCTTGATGTCATCATATCAAAACAACCAGTTCTACTCTATAGAGGATGTAATCATATCGCAGTACTAAATTCCAAGGCATTACAACTATTAAATATTGATAAAGATAGTATTGATCCGGTTGGGGGTCAAATCGATAAAGACATTCAAGGATTGCCAACAGGCATACTCCGCGAAAATGCTCTAGGTGTAGTCTATGGATTTATAGATCGTCAAGAAAATGAAAATCGTAAAAATTTTTATGAAATGGGTTTAAATCATTGTCTAAATGTCGGATTAACTTCAATACAAACAAATGATTCAAATGCGTGGGAATATTACAAATCAATTCAAGAGGAGGGTAATCTTCCCATAAGAGTATATCTTACCTTAATGTATTCTGATATTACGTCAGGAAACTATCCAAAAGCTTCTACACAATTAGGATTGTTAAAATGTGATCGTGTAAAGTTTTTTTCTGATGGGTCTTTAGGTGCATCAACTGCTGCGATGAATGATCCCTATGAGGGTGAAATTCACAATGGCATTCCAATATACACTGAGGAAGAATTAACTCGTCTAGTTAGTGAAGTTAAATCATTAGGTTTTAGACCAGAAATCCATGCAATTGGAGATAAAGCCGCAGAAATATCCATTAATTCCATGATAAATGGAAATGTCCTCCCCGATGATCGTGGAATATTAACTCATTGTCAGATTTTAAGCCAGTCAATTATAAATAAAATGGCAGAACACAACATAATTGCTAATATACAGCCATCCTTTGTTACAACAGATTCAAAGTGGATCGAAAAACGAATTGGGACTGGAGAACGTTTGAAATATGCATATGCTTGGAAAACATTACTTAAAAATAATGTACCTGTTGCTGGAGGTTCTGATGCTCCAATTGAAGATCCAAATCCATTATTGGGGATGTATTCTGCAATATATCGGCTTGATCCCGATGGTATTCCGTGGAGACCTGAAGAATGCATCTCATTTGAAGAGGCAATAGCTATGTATACAGTCGGCGGTTCATATGCTCAAAAGGAAGAAAGTCGACTGGGGTTGATTAAAGCGGGTTATTTGGCAGATTTCATAGTCTTAGATCATGATGTTCATTTGTATCCTGAGCAATTACCACAAACTAGTGTGCTTCAAGTATGGGTTAATGGTATTCGTCGGAAATAATTAAAAATTTTTTTGCATTTTAAATATAGTTAGGACTTCTGTAAAACCAAGAGATTTGTATAGATGTAAAGCATTGTTATTTTCAGTGGTTACCCATAGACTCATTTCTTCATATCCTTTTTGTATTGACCTCAAAATACACCATGTCAATAGTTTTCTACCTAATCCCTGATTTTTATACAGGCTACGAAGACCTATTATTACCACAAAAGGTATGTTTTCAGATATCGTACACATAACTGCACCTTGTACATAGTTTGTGTCTTTTTCTAAAATTACACCTGATAATTCAGGAATGAACTTGCCAAAATTACCATTAATAATGGATTCAATTGCTGATCTGGCAATATTTGGTCCAAACATACCTATTTTTTCATCAATACTACCACGATATGCGTCAATAAATGTGTTTACAACTTGATGAAAATGAATTTTACTATAATCCACTATAATGGTTTCATCTATTGGTACTGGACTGAAATCCGCAAATTTGATTAGTAATTTCTTTCTTGAGTAATCAATCATAAATTCTTTTTCTATAAGAAAATGCAGAAAGTCTTGATGAATTGTCGCTTCTAATTTATTAAAGTTCCAACTGCTAGTGTCTAAGCATATTTCATCTAATATCTTGGGGATTTCAACTGGTGATACTGCATCATCTAAACCTAATGCATAAAAAAGTCCCCTTACAATTCGGACAACTCCAATTTTCTCTGAATTTCTAAGTATCCAACAATGATCTATGTGATAATTACCTTTAATCCTATTAATTTCCTGTTCTACATCTCGTCTTTCAATTTCTTTTACCCATTTAAACGATGCAAGCACAAATTCTTTGATTTGATCCTTTTTTCCACTTATCATCTCTAAAGAATATGTGGATTTTTGAATCGAAACCATTTTTCCTATCTACCTAATTTATCTACTTACTTAATTTTTGTTATAGAAAAAATATTATATTTAATCAATATTCAAATTTAACGGGTAATATTCCTCTTTCTGAGATACCAATATACACACATATTATGCAGATAATATTGAAACATTTAATGAATATCGATTTATATAAAATATGAATAATGATATTGACTTACTGCAACTTCAAAATGCGATAATTGGAAGCCCAAAAGATTTGATGTCCAATTCTACTGAAATAGAAAATTCATTTAAACAAAAATCAATACGTAAAATAGTCGAGTTATACACCACCTGTAGAGCAAATAATCGAGTATACAGCAGTACATACTTGGCATTAAAAGATGAAAATCCATTTGTTAGAGTCGCTGCTGCTGATTTAATTAGTAAAACTGGAAATGCTAATTCTTTTGACTACTTATTTAAGGCTTTAGAAGATGAGGATAATCGCCATGTTAAACAAGAAATTGCACAATGCATTAATCGTTTAGAGGCTAGACTGACTGGGCTTGTATATTCTGAAGAATATGATGATGGTGTAACTTTATTAGACTCACTACGAAAATTAACATATACGCGTTGATTAATCAATTATTTGTTCTTCATACAAATTACAACTGGGGCATTCGTATTTACTACCCGGTACACAATTATATGTTGGTTTTTCGTTAATTAATGAAAATGCAGGGATTGAACCATCAAAATCAATTTTCATACCTCTTACGTATTCTAAATAGGATTTATCCGTAATTACTGGAATTCCATCTATTAAAACCTTATAATCATTTTCTCTAATTTTATCAAATTCAAGATCAAATATGAAACCAGAATATCTATCCAAAATTACTTGAATGCGGACTCCAGCCTCTCTATCTTTACTTAATTCCAATTGTCTTTTAATTTCTTCCTTCGCGTTTATTGTTAGATCAACAAATGTATCGACAGTACCTAATCCAATCATACAATAATTAAAATAGATTAACAATTAATAAAAAGGAATTTGATAAGAGACAAAAAATTATGAGTAATATTAAGTTTAGTTTTTATGAAGTTTTATTAAAATATTTAAATTTGTAATGATTAAGTAAGATTACAATCTAGTATATCCTATACGATTAAAATTTTTAATCTTTAATTGTAACTATATTTAATGACAACATTAGAACTGAAACCTTTTTTTGATCTATTATATCAAAAATCTAAGGAATGGGCACCAGAAACAATAATACCCAATATAAAGGAATTATCAAACATTATTGTTCCTCAATTAGAGCGTTTAACAGAAGGTAAATTTAGACATGATCGAAATGAAGCTTTAGGTTTTTTTGATGCAATTGCACAATTTTCTTCGACTGGATTATTGCTTAGTCTTGAACATTTTCAAAGTTTAATTAAAAATTATGCTCAAAGAATCAAACCATATCCACATTATTCTGGAATAAAAATAGAATTACCCGTCGAATTTAAGTGAAAATAAATTCAAATCTGATTTCACTAGATTAAATAATGGAGTAATAAGAAATTGGGTGGAAATCAAAACAGAAGATATGATGAAAAATTTCGAGGTTCTTATTAATGAAGCAAACGATCATTTTAATTCCGGAAGATTTAGGGATGCAGCTAGAACCTTTGAATATTTAGTGCAATTTTGTTTGAAAATAGAATATTATGAGGATATCATCTACTACTTGTATAAAACAATATTGAGTTGGAGTTATGTTGGTGATATAGAACAAATAATAAAACAATATCAAAAATTAGGAATATTAGCTCTTAAAATTTCAACTCAAATCGGTTCTAATGTTTATGAAATAACAACTGATGATACAAGAAAGGTGGAGATATTACGTTTGATTAGTGAAAATTTATACTATTTGGGAGAGATTAAGAAGAAGAAAGAATTATCTCCTAATCTTATCGATCTTTATTTGAATTTATCAATCAAATCAGAAATTAAATTAGATATTCGGATATCATACCTTGAAAAGGCAAGTGTAATCGCAGATGAAAATAATAATAAAAGTAAATCTGCTGAAATTCAAAATAATCTTGCATCTCTATTGGAAGAGAAGGCTGATCTTAGTGAACAGACTATGGGAATTGGAAATTTGGAAATAGCTTCACATTTTTATAAAGAAGCTTCAAAAATATATAAAAGACTTGGAAATACTAAAAAATCAAATATTTTGATGGAAAAATCAAAATTGATTTTATCTAACTCTGTATAATTATTAGGTTTTAACTATAGGTAATACAAATAAGGTTAAATAGTTTTTTTTAATATAAAGATTAGGTAAACAAGGATGTGTTACTTTATTACTTCTCAACTTTACAAATTATTTTATTAAGTATTATTGTAATCCTTGTTCAAAATCCTGTTTTTTGGTGAAATAAATGAGTAAATCAGTTGAAAGTAGATTTAAAGCAGTAAATCCTCAAAATGATTTTCCAAAGATGGAAGAAACAATACTTGAATTTTGGGAAAGTAATGATATATATAATAAGACTCAAAACTTAAGATCAAAAGGAAAACCATATACATGGCTTGAAGGTCCCCCTACTGCGAATAATGTTCCACATGCTGGACATGCATTGACCAGAACGCTGAAAGATATCATGTTGCGATATCAGACAATGAAAGGTAGATATGTTATACCTCGTATTGGCGGTTGGGATTGTCACGGCCTACCTGTTGAATTAGAAATAGAGAAGACTATGGGATTTAACTCAAAGAATGATATTGAAGAATACGGTATTGAAAAATTCAATAATTTATGCCGTGAAAGTGTATTAAAATATACCAATGAATGGGTTGAGATGTCAAAAAGAATCGGATTTTGGCTTGACCTAGAAAATTCGTATGTAACAATGACGGATGAGTATATCGAATCAGTTTGGTGGTCTTTAAAAACATTATATGAGAAAGATTTGGTTTTTAAAGGTACAAGAGTTGCCCCATATTGTGCCAGATGTGGTACTACCCTATCAAGCCATGAATTAGCTCAAGGCTATAAGGAAGTAGAAGATCCGGCACTATTTGTTAAATTTAAATCAATCGATTTTGATGATGTATCTTATATCGCATGGACAACAACTCCTTGGACTCTGCTCGCTAATGTCATGCTTACAGTACACCCTAATTTAGAATATGCCATAGTGGAATATGAGGGTGAAAAATTACTGATGGCAAAGGAATTAATCACCAAAGTTTTGACCAAATTACAAAAAGGAAAGAAGAAAACAACTCCAAAATATAAGGTACTTAAGACTATGAGAGGTAAAGAACTCGAAGGCAAAAAATATGAACCCATCTTTCCATTCTTCAAAGACATTGGTGGAAATGCATTTCAGGTTACTCTTGCTGAATATGTTACTGTCGAGGATGGTAGTGGTATCGTTCATTCTGCTCCTGCGTTTGGAGCAGATGATGCAGAAACTGGGAATCGATATGGTGCTCCAGTTTTAAAACCAGTTGGATTGGATGGGAAATTTACCAGTGATGTCCCTCCTCTACAAGGTATGTGGGTAAAGGACGCAGATAAAAAGATAATCAAGATGTTAAAAGAAGAGAATAAACTCTTCATAAAAGAAGTTTATAAGCATAATTATCCTCATTGCTGGAGATGTGACACCGTATTACTTTATTATGGAACTGAATCTTGGTTTATCTCTATGAGTAAATTAAGAACAAACTTAGTAAATTGTAATGATCAAATCTTTTGGCAACCTAATTATCTCAAAGAAGGAAGATTTGGTAATTTTATCTCTAATGCTGTTGATTGGAATTTATCTCGAAGTAGATATTGGGGTACTCCTCTTCCAGTATGGATATGTACAGATTGTAAGAAAGTTGAATTTATAGGAAGTAAACAAGAATTAGTAGATAAAGTTAATGAATTACCGGAAAATTTTGAATTACATCGTCCATGGGTTGATGAAGTTAATTGGCAATGTAATTGTGGTGGTAAATTTATACGAGAAGAATATGTAATTGATACATGGTATGACTCTGGAGCTGCACCCTTTGCACAATTGCATTATCCATTTGAAAATAAAGATATGTTTGAAAAATATTACCCATATAGTTGGATCACCGAGGCGATAGATCAAACTCGAGGTTGGTTTTATTCACTGTTAGCAGTTGGTACTGCATTATTTGATAGACCCGCGTTTATGAGTGTATTATGTATGAATCATGTCCTTGCTGAGGATGGATCTAAGATGAGTAAATCAAAAGGGAATACAATTGAACCAAAAGTGTTATTCAATTTTGCAAGTGCAGATGCAACTAGATGGTATTTGAGTGCAACTCCTGCTTGGAATCCAAATCGATTTGGTAAAAATTTGGTCAGGGATGCACAAAGAAGAGTTTTGAACACCTTATGGAATGTCTATAGTTTCTTTACTACTTATATTACTATGGATAATTATGATCCATCAGAAAGAACCGCTGTTTCAGAAAGACCCGAAATAGATCAGTGGATAATATCTCGTTTACAAAATGTAATCATGGAAGTTGATAAAGGATTGGAGGAAATTACCTTTCACCTCAGTACAAAAGTACTTGATTACTTTATTGTAGAAGAATTGAGTAATTGGTATGTCCGACGTTCTCGTCGTAGGTTTTATGGTGGAGAGTTGACAGATGAAAAGAGAACTGGATATGATACTCTTTTTGAAGTACTAACTACAGTGGCTAAATTAATGGCACCATTTACTCCTTATCTTTCAGAAGAAATATATCAAAATTTAGAACTAGCTGTGACACCAGATGCATTTGAATCAGTTCATATGAATTTATTACCTAGGGTGAATAAAAAGCTAATTCGTTCTGAGCTGGAAAGAAAAATGGAACTAGTACTTTCAATCACACAGGCAGCCAGAAGTGCACGTTCGTCTGCAGACATGAAAGCAAGACAACCATTATCCGAGTTACTTATATCTTTAAATTCAGATGTACAATTAGAAGCTGAATTCTTAGATGTTATAAAAGAGGAAATAAATGTAAAGTCATTACAAATACTAGATAGTGATGATGAATATGTCGAATATCAAGTACAACCAATGCTGAAAGTACTCGCTCCTGTAGTTAAAGGTGCTATTACGGAAATAAAATCTCACCTTGAAAATTTGACTAGGGCTGAAGCAAAGGGAATTGTTCATTCTATAACTCGAACTGGAAAGGCATCTTTGAATATAGGAGATGATACTTGGGAATTTAATTCAGAGGAACTATTGGTCAATACAAAAGCGGCAGAAGGATTTGCTATGGGTGATTCTAGAGATGTTTCTGTTTTCCTAAATATCAACCTAACAGATGAACTTCGTCAAGAAGGGTTAGTAAGAGGCATGATAAGATATATTCAGGATGAAAGAAAACAAGCTGACTTGGACTATCTTGATAAAATCAAATTAGAAATGAGTTTTACGGATAAATTTGTAAAAGATTCTTTTGAGAAATATCAAGAATATATCAAAGAAGAAACTCAAAGTTTGGAAGTTGAAATAAATACTAATTCTTCTCTAACCATACATGAGATTGATGGTTTTGAAATAGGTTTAAAGGTCAAAAAATTAAGATAATTTCTATTGATAATTCTAATGGTATTTAAGCATGATAAGTATTATACTTTTAGAAAAATTAAAAATTATATATTGTAGTGTGAAAATATGAGTAAATCTCATCTTGAAGACATAGAAGAGTCATTAAAAAAATTTCTTATTATCGGAGAAAATCTAGATGATATCTATTCATACCATCAAATAAACTATCTTAATATCTTCATTTTTATTATACTTTTGAGTAGTTTCTTTTTTTCTCTAATATTTGTTATTTCAATAGGTTCAATATGGTATTTTTTATCGGTTAGCTTTCTTGGA
>JAOUKW010000575.1 GCA_029882335.1 Candidatus Heimdallarchaeota archaeon
CGTACAGTGGCTTGATTTAGATTTAATATATTTGCAAGTTCAGTTGTAGAATAAATGACATTTGGGTTTGATTGTAGATAATTGAAAATTCTTTCTTTAATTGTGGTTTGATTTTGAAAGGGTTGATGGTTGGGATTTGGTTTAATCATATCTCTAATAAATTTTATTCTTTGGTTTGGTGCCAAATTTATAAATTGATCACTTTGAAGCAATTCCTCTAGAATATCAAATGAATGCATGGTTAATTTAGTAATCGACATACCCATTAAAGTTGCTAATTCTCTTATTTCAACCAGTCTGTTTGAATCCCATCTTTGGGAAATAAGAACTTTTGTCATTATTAATAGACCTAATTTATCCTATTTATCCCTCTATTAATGAATTATTTTATTGAAAAATGATCTTTTCTTTAATTTTATCCTGTTAGTAATTTTGAAATAACTAATAGTTTATATTATAAGATGAGAATAAATATATGTGGTAAGTAATCCGGAGAATGAATTACAAACCCTAAGAGAAAGGAGATTAAAAGAAATTATGAGCGTAACAAAACCAGCAGCTGAACCCATCAACTTAACAGGAGAATCTTTTGATAAATTTATTGAACATACTCCAATTGTATTGATCGATTTTTGGGCAGAGTGGTGTGGTCCATGTAGAGCGGTTGCTCCTGTATTAAAAGAGTTAGCAAAAGAATATGAGGGAAAAGTTTGGATAGGAAAAGTAGATACCGAAGATCAACCTCAATTAGCAATGAAATATGGTGCAACTTCTATTCCAACATTTTGGGCATTTAAGGAAGGAATACCAGTTGGAAGATTTGTTGGTGCATATCCTAAACCCGCATTTATAGATATTTTTAAACAATTAATAGATCTAGATATGGATGATGTCCGTAAGAAAATGGAAGAACAAAAGGTAAGTAATTAATTTATTGACTTTTAATGAGTATTTAACCAATCATCAATAAAAGACCAATAATCCTCGGGATTTTCCAATAGAAAGAAATGTCCACCTTCATTTAACTTGAATTCTGCTTGTATTAAATCATTTTGAAGAAGTAACACTGATTCATAAGGCCAGACATCATTCTTTCCTGCAATTATTAATGTTTTATTTTTTATTTTTCTTATTGACTCCCTTATATCATAGTTAGGTAAAATGTTTGTGGCAAGGTGGACATATTCTTGAGTTGCTATCTTAGTGCAATTATCGAGTATTTTTTTTGCCATTTCATGATTTGTGGGATTAAAATATACTGCCAAACTTTGAGTAAACTTAATTTTAATTGATTTTTCATCGGTTTTACCCATGTAGTTTTCTAAAGCTTGTTTTGTGATCTTACTGTATCTTTGTCTAATATTCCAAGCTAAAGAATTTCTATACTTATTATTTGCAGAAGTATTTGACAAAATTATACGATTAATTTTTGAGCCATATTTTAAAGCATAATAAAGTACAGTAAAACCACCTACTCCATGACCCAAAATATTTATTACTACATCATTTCTATCATCTCTAATTTTTTCAATTTCATCGGCCATATTTTCAAAATTAATGTTTTCTAAGTTCACCGCAGGTGACCTCCCATGTCCAGGTAAGTCAATTAGTATTACCGGTTGAGAAATATTTATTCCTGTTAAAGATGTCTCAAAATAACTACTATCCAAAGGGATTGTATGAATGAGATAGAGTGGAATTCTTTCTGAATCATCAAATAATACCTTCCAAAACACCATATTTAATGGTAAAAACTCAACTAAAAAAATAAGTAGATATTGTACTCTTCTTTTTGGTGTTTTCTAGGTATTACTCACATATTACCATCATACATAATGAACTAAACGCAAATATAATTATGGAACAAGATTTTGCAATTGATTCATTCCTTGATTATTTAACTATAGAAAGAGGATGTTCTAGTAATACCATAAAAGGATATTCTCATGATTTGTACACATTAAAACAATTCCTAGAAAAGAAAGTAATTTCAGGACAAGGATTATTTGATTGGTCTCTA
>JAOUKW010000182.1 GCA_029882335.1 Candidatus Heimdallarchaeota archaeon
AAGGTGGAATAACACGAAATAACAGCATTTGAATAACTAATACATATGCACCTAGAGAGGCATTTAAAGAAAATTCATGAATATCAAATTCTTCTTTTTTACCCACATGAAGGAATATTATTATAATTGAAAATATCCAACCTCCAAAGATTAATTTTGGATCATTTATTAAACCATCAACAATTCTCATAGTATCACTATAAAGCCATAACCATTGCTTGTAATAATTCTACAATTCCTTGTACTGGAAACAAGCCTGGATCTTTTCTATCTCGGCTTTTGTTTTCAAAACGACTATATACTTGGGCTAATGAATATACCTGTTGCGATAGATTTTCTGAATCTTGAACACCTGCCTTTGCAATATTCTCTGCAGCTGCATATGCGATAGTTTTTGCTTCATCCCAAGCTTGAATTGCATCTTCGATTTCATCTTTATTTGTAGAAGATGCTTGTATTGCATAAATTATTGAATTTACTACTTCAATCAAACCAGATGAAAAATAATCAATCTTTACAATATATTGCCAATTTAAAGGAGCACCACCAATGCTAATAGGTGTTTTGTATTTCTGGATTGATTTTGATGCAATATTTAAACTTAGTAATTCAGTTTTAAAATTATCCAATTCAGTTTGATCAAATGGAACGGATCTTTGATGTTGTTGCACTCCAAGAGAAGAATTCTCTACCAAAGGAGCAATACGGTTAATAAATTGATATTGTAACACAGAAGTCCTCAATTGTACTTCTGCAATTAAACCTCTTAAAAGAGATGTTTTAATTAATGGAATAATCACCTCTTTAATTGCATAGACAGTTTCTTCGTTTTGAATCCCAGAAAGTAGACCTTTCGCTTCATTTACTAGTTCAAATGTTTTTGCACGAATTAACATTTCTTTAACTGGATTGTTACCAAATTCCTTTTCTGCTAAACTACTTAATTCTAATGAATGAGAAACTAATTTCACAGCCATCAATTCACTGGAGGCTGGTTCAACAATTTTCGAATCCGGAGGAAGAATAAAAATAGCCATTAATGGATAATCTATATTTAAAACAATTTCTTTCAAAGCGATTATATTTGAAGGATCTCGTAGAATAACTTTAACCCAATTAGAAGTTATTTGATGACTTGCCTTGTGAAGTCGATCACCTACTGTATTCATTCTTTTTTCAACAAACTTAACTATATTTTCAGTATCAGGTTTTTCTTTTTCTATTTCTTCGCTAATATACGAAAAAACAGTCTCATATGCAACTGCTACTGAGGACACATAGGCTAAATCACCAAATGATAATATTCTCGAAATATTTTCCAAAATCTCAGGGACTAATATTTTAATTTCATCAATTTTGTTATCTTTGATATATCGTAGTATAGAATGATATTTTGACGAAATAGTCGATAAATACGACATCTGTGTATAAATCAAATATTGTTCAGGAATGGAGGGCTCCCAAAGTTCAATTTTTTCCACAATTCCTAAATTTTCCATACCCATTGAAGCAGTTAATTCTGCAGCTTGGTAAAAATATTCACTTGCAACTGCGTTTCCACGAACCTTCAATGCAGCTAATCCGAGTCTTCTAAAATGCTGTGCCAAGGAAACAGATGAGTAGATTTTAATTATTGGAAATTGTTGTTGATGAAAAACTAGTCCTTTTTCAAATAAATCTGAAGAACATTTACTCCAATAATTCTTACACGAATCTAGATGACTTAATGCATGTTCTGCTAGTGAATGCATACTGATTGCATCACTCCACCACCAAGATAAAGCACTATTAATCATTCTTTTTTGTAAACGTGTCATTAGGAAACGAGTCTGATTATAATCATAACTTCCTAATATTTTATTTTTCATATCATTTTCTTCTTCACTCAATATTTCTAAATAATCTAATCGTTTCTTTTCTTGATCCAATGCCAATACTTCTCCCAAAGTAATTCTAGCATCAATAGAGAAAAATTCTTGTCCTGCTTGAAAAGCAAGTAATATTAGCTGATCTATTGATTTTTTAGCTTCGATATACCCAAGACTATTTGTACCAGTACCCGGCTGATTCAGAACACCTCTTTTCTCAACCGTAGCGTAAAGATATGCAATAACAGATAGATCAAGCCAAAACTCAGTTAATTTTTGAATACGATTCAGATCTGAGGGTTCAGGTTCTTCATTACTTCTTCTTAACTCATCTACTAATCTTTCAAACAGACTTTTGGTTAGATTAATTACTGATAATAAATCATTCACAACTACAGATGAAAATGAAACCCAAGCGTTTCCAATTTCCTCTGGTTCATCTATTTCAATAAAATCACTGTAAAGACTTTCTCTTTTCCTTGCTAAATCACCAAATCTAGCAAATACAAGTTTTGGATCTAAATTTTCTAATGTTGGATGAAGTTCAGTGTTAACCGCCATGTATAGGTCTCATGGAAAGTTTATTCCAATTGATATTATTATTGGTTAATTTTAAAATCTATTCTTCTATCTTAGAATTATATCATACTTTATTAGGTAAAGATATAATTAAAATTTTAAGTACTATATAAAAAAAAAAGTATTGCACTTCAATAACTTATTTACAATTGATACTCCGGTTTTAATTCAACAAATTTAACAGAGATTTATTTTCTTCTAGAAATAAAGGATTTGGTTGAAGTTTTGAGCAGAGTAATTAATCATTTATTAAAGGATATTGCATCACTTACAAGATATCATCCTGATACCAGCTCAAGGTTATGTTTTCTCCTGGGAGCAAGAGAAGCAATAAAATTAATGTTAGCTGTAAAAGAAGCATCAGGGAAAATGTACTTAATACCTAATGTACCCTCAAAAGAGAAGAACATTAAAATGGTAATAAGTAAAATATTAAAAGATTTTCAAAAACAAGGATACTCAGTCACTTCTAATGAAGAATTAAATAATACAATTATGATTGAAGTAAGAGATAGAAAACTTGATCATCATCAAGTGCATGGAAACGTAGAAAATGTTGCAAATAAATACATTTTAGACGAAATTAAGCATAAAGGATATCCACAAGTTATTCTATCTAGACATGCTTCTATTGAGGCATCTATGGGTGCAAATATTGTTAGTGGAGACATTTCAAATATTCCTCCCCTAAATTCAGGTGATGAGGTAATTTTGATGGATAAATACTATGATATTGTAGGTCATGGTGTAGCAGATATGACATCAGAAGAAATAAAGAGATCACCAGGAAGAATAGCAATACGAACGCTTGAAGGTAGATACGATGTTCCCAAATTTCATGATCATAGACATTATAGAAATGGATTGTATTCAGTTTCCACATTACAAAGAATACTTGGAGTCCAAATTCAACAATTTGATAAAGAAGCAGTAAATATTTTAGTGATTTGTCAGGATGATGGAGAGGTTGCAGTTGCTCTATTAAATAATGCACCCGCAGGATCAAAAGTATTCATTGTAACAAGAAATGAGAATCATAGAAAAGCAATTAGATCAAATCTTGAGCGGTTAGAAGTATCAACTGAAAATGTCATCTTGCTCACAGATACATTGGATAGATTTACCAAAAGTAGACCTCCAGAAAGGTTCAAACATTTTTATCTAGAGTTACCATCTACTGAATCTGGTAAACGGCCAAATCCATATTTCGATGGAGAAGAAAAGAATATCATTTCCAATGCAAGAGGTCAATTTTCAGCATTACGAAGCATCGCATTGGTAGGAGAAAACGAAGCACAAATATCCTATATTACTCACTCAATTGATCCCACTGAAAATGAAGAAGTAGTAGTACAAGCGTTCAGACAGGGTAATTATTCACCTGTTGAAATACAACAATTTCTACCAATTGAATACACCAATGATATTCATGCACTTCCCGAAATTCCAACTGTTACACAGGCTGGATCAATTGATTTGATAAAAATGAACCAAGAAGAGGAATATAAAATGTCTTGGATAAACATGGATCCTCTTAAATATTCAAGCGATGCAGGATTCGTTGCAAAATTACTTCTCAACATCTAGGTGTTATTGAAAATTCTAATTAATTTTTGACAATCTATATCATTAGTATTATTATATAAAAGTTTAATAAAATATTATGGATCTTAAAGAAATTGATCAAGAAAATCAACATAAAATAATTCAAAATACTTTGAGAACACAAATATCAGAAGATGAGATTACAGAAATCATCGAAGGTTTGCTCATGGAAATTGAAGCAGGAAGTATATTATATTCAATAGAAGAGGGAAATGAGAAAATTGGATTTATTATTGCAACACCTTTATCAGAAAATGAAGATCCTAATAATATTGATTATCTGAGTATAGATGAAATTTGGATAAAAACCGAATATGAAAACTCAAAAATACCAAATGAACTCAGTGTGAATTTAAAGAAATTAGCGAAAAAATATAAAACAAACAAAATTGAAATTATTGTTTCACAAAATGTTGTATGGTTGGGAAACGCATTACTTGAAAATGGATATATCTGTTATGAAGTAAAATTAGAAAAATTACTACCAAAAGCAAATAATCTAACAGATGTATTAGAATTAATTCAAGAAAGTACACCAGCTGATAGAATAGTTCAAGTACTTCTAGAGAAGGACGATAACTTTCAGACAGAATTTGTTGAAGAAGCTGATGAGTTAATCGACCAAATCTCAGAAGGGTGGCTCCCAGTTATGGTAGTTGTGATTTTTGAGCCAGAAAATCAAAGTTTCATGGAAATAATAGAATATTCAAATAAAATGATTAATTGGGACGATTATTCAATTATCTATCGACTATAGAAAATTATTATGATTTTTAGAGCTTGAAGTATTTGATAAAAGTTCACATTATGTAAAAGTCAAATCTTTATGAAAATTCATAAACAAATATATGATTATTTGTAAAGAATCAGTATAGAATTTAAAATGTAGACGAAGAATTTATGTTCATTGTATAATTCCATCAATATGAATATGTCGAGTTTTGAAACAATTGGTGTTAAGGCAACATTGGCATTGGTGGCCCTATACTTAATTATCACTATTTTTAGAAATGTAATAAAATCTCATGGCTCAATAAAAAACACCGAAGAAATTCATAAAACAATATTAATTATTGCTGGAATCTTTATCGGAATTGGTTTATCGAACCAAGATACTATACCAATTAAATTTAATCAAATATCTTCAGATTGGTATATTGGAATTTTATTTGTATTTATCGGGTATGTATTGACTAAATTTAGTTCCAATCAACTGAAAAAATCAGTTTACAAACCTATGGAATTAATTAGTGAATATTCTGCTAATTTTGGCAATGATTTTATTGCTACAAGGTTACCAATTACCGGAGGAATAGAATTACAAAGGTTTTCCCAAAGATTTAATGAAAACGTTATGAAATTGGGAAACAAAATTTCTGTTCTAAATATATATTCAAAAATTTTAGAAACTGCCATTCAAAACTCAAATAATATAGGTGCGATATTAATGTCTGATAGCTCTAACGTAAAAGACACAATTGAAACCTTTAACAAAATATCATCCAAACAAATTGATTTAATTTCTAGAATAGAGCAAAATGTAGAAACATTTATCACTCAATATGAAGAATTAAAAGATAAAATCGATGATAGTCTTATAAATCTGAGATCTCATACCGAAACAGGAAATCTAATATCAGTAAATATCGCTATTGAAACCTCAACTTTGAAAGAAAAAAATCTGGGTATAGAAACTGTTGCAAATAAACTTCATGAGTTAACAAAATCATTAAGTGATACTCAAGATATAATTATTGATTCAATTGATAGTCTTCAATTGCAATTTAAAGACTTTAAAATTGAAGTCAATCATGATATAACTTCAACAAATACCTTAACTAAACAATTAAGTGAGTTGGGTATAGATGTAGATGAAATAATTAATAAATTGAGTCTAAATAATTTGGAATATAAAGATAGTATTGAGGAAGTTAATTCTTCATTAACTAATTTTAAAACAGCAATTCCTAGAGCTTATTAATTATCGAAGGATAAATTACAAAATTACAAATAGAATTAGGAATAACATTAAATTTTATGAAGTTTTATATTACTTATGGGCAAACAAGGTGGCTTAACAGGTCTAGGAAAATTGCTTGGTTTGGTTGGATCAATAATTGGATTATTGAGTGCGATATTTAGTCAATTAGGAAATGACTTTGGAATTGGAATACGAGTAGGAGGAACTGCTGGAGGACTTATCGGTTTAATAATTACAATTATTCTGGCAATTGTTCTCATGTTTCTCTGTACTGGCAGATATGATGTTTCAGAACCGATACTGCTAGGTATACTTGTAATAATACTTGGATATCTAATGGGAACACAAGGTGCATTATTAGCAATCATAGGTGGAATTTTAATCATCATTGATGGCCTTTCATAAAATAATTACCTAATTAATAAACATTACATCATATCCAAATTGACTAATTAAAAAATATTATAGATACCGAATACTATTTCAATAATAAAAAGGTACATAAAATAATAAAATTTAGAACATCATTAGTTGATACATTTACTATTAATACTTGATAAAAAAAAGCAAATTGGTCAAACATTATTCGATAATGGAATAATCAAATTACAAACCGACCTTTTGATTGGTCTGGTACACGCTTTGATTTTATTAGGTGAAGAAATGGGTCAATCAAAAGGTGCTTTAAGAGAAGCAGAACTCGGTAAATACCAAATAGGAATTCTAACACAAGAAAACTTACTGTATGTTGTGGTTCAGGATACTTATGATTCAGAACCATTTACTAGAAAAATTATTCAGACAATCATAGATAAATTTCATCCATTATTGCTAGAAGCAAATTTAAATTATAAAATAAAAAACATTGAAGAAATTTCGGATGAAATAGCAAATATACTGATAACCATGAAGTTCCCAATAGAATTATTAGATGTCATTGATGCAACTATTGAAGAATTTATTAAAATCACAAATAACATATTTGATGTATTATTTCTTGCAGACCTGGATGATGGTATAGTTAAAGTATGGAAGAGAGATAATGATGATAAATTAGTGAAACTTCTTTTAGAAATTTTATCAGAGATACCATTTGAAAGACAATGGATTGGATCAACTAGACTTCTTGTACCAAAAATAATTAATCAAAAAGAAGTAACCCATGAAGCTTGGATTATATACCGAATAGGCTTGACTGATTTTTGTATTCTAGGAAGAGGATACTATATCGAAGAAGCAAGAGAACATTTTGAAGAAGCTCTTAATCAATTAGTCATCTCTATATATGAAATACTTCAAAATAATAATGTATTTTAGTTTGAAATTGATTAAATACAATTCAATGACATAGATGATGTATTTTGTTAGGCGCTTGATCCTGAGAACTCCTTCGAATTAATAATAAATAATTCTAGTAGGAAAAAAAAAAGTTGGAATTTTCTAGATGGAAAAAAATATTAAAGAACACTAAGAAAAATTAAAAAAAATGACTCAATTCTTGGCAATTTTATATAAATTCTAGTAAACTAGTAATTACTATTGTTTTATATAATATAGGAAATTTTTTCCCATAAGATTTATATACTTTACTAGTTGTAGTTCACTTGTAGCTCATATTGTTTATGTGAGGGGTTTAAATGAAAAAAACAACAATACTAATAATGTTTTTATTAATGATTTCCTCTTTCGGATTTCTTCAAAATGGTATTAACAATAATGTTCTGAATAATAATAATACCAATTTTGCGGATTTCCAAAGAGTGACTGATCTTGAAGTCGTTAATAACTGGGAAATCAATTCTTTCGCAACAAGAAATTGGGAATATTCCAGAGACTTCATTACAGCACCAGAATTTGGTTATAACCAACTGGTCGACTATCAACCAAATACTTCACCTGTTGGAGTATCATATTCTTCAAGTGGAATTTCTCTCCTATCAAATGAGGAAAGAGTTTCCACAACCTCAGGAATTATTCCAAATGCACCTTATGACGGTGGTGGTTTTACTCCTAACACAACTGG
>JAOUKW010000576.1 GCA_029882335.1 Candidatus Heimdallarchaeota archaeon
CCCTACAAAGTGAAAATGGAGAGGATGCCATATATCCATATGTATTATGCTACGCCTACATTGAAAAAGGAGATTTCGAGTTTGCAAGAAATATACTAGACAACCTTAATCCCCTTGATCCAGATGAAAAGAGAATAAAACAAATATTGAATGTTTTTTATTTGCATGAAACAAAACAACTTGAAAACTTATTGCAACTTATAGATGAAATACCTTATAAAAATGACATGTGGAATATGATATTAAAAGTGGTGTGGATTTCTACTCTAATTAATAACGATTCCAATACAATAGATACAATTGAAAAGAATTTGAAGAGTGCGTTTCAAGATGCAAATAACAGCGATTACCTATATTTTTTGGGTAAACTGCATAATTTATCGGGTTATTATTATTTCAAAATGAATCAATTTAATAAGGCTAGAATTCATTTCTTGAAAGGATATAATATCAATTTGAGATTTAACAGACAACAGGATCGATCATATGGATTACTAAATTTAGCCTCTTGTTATAAGCAGAAATACGATTATAATCAAACTGTTACATACCTCAATAAACTTAACTACAAATCAAATAACGACATATTTGTAATATATCACCTTGAACTGAGCGATCTTATGATTAAAACAAAAAAATATCATTCAGCACTTGGATATCTTACAGTTATTAATGATTTTTGTAATGAAAATAATATGGCTTCATACCTAGTTACAATATTTGATAAATTAGGGTTGGTTTATTATCATCTTGGATTTTTTGAAAAAACACTATATTACTTTGAAAAGATGCTTGAAACAACTAATAATTTGTTGATGCCAAAAGTACATGTGCAAATTAAGCTGGCATGGATAAATTATATCATTGGAAACTATGAAAAAGCAAGTAATATTTTAAGCTACATCATAAATATGAGAAATCTTGACGAGATATATATCCTTCAGTCGCAGCTTATTTATGATAATATTGAATTCATTAAAAATCCAAAAAATACAAAACCAGATAGTAAAAAATTATCAATTATCATCACTTCCCTTGAAATAAATTTAGAAATATCAGGAACTTCAGCAATAATTTCAACAGACTATCTGATAAGATTATTACAGAATCTACTTATCCCAATAGATCATATTCTGATTATTTCAGATGAACCACTTGACATTTTGAATAATATGATTGTGCATGGTAGTATGAATCAGACGAAACATGATGTAAACAGAAAAAGAATATTATCACTATATAATTCAAAAAATAATAACTATAAGTGGATACTTCATGCAAATATAGCTAATTTAATTGATAGTGACACCTTAGATATCATTCTACTAGAGAATGGAGCGAATATGGAAGATGTATTATATGACTTCATAACAAATTTATCTTTTACACGCCTAGAAAAACCCATTGTAAGTTTGTATTTTTATAACTATCATAAGGAAGATAATTACATAGATCTCGATCCAATTAATAAATTGGAATTATTATAACCCGCCCTATTATTAATTACCTCATTATTAAATATTGCGACCATCAAACAATACAAGTTACAAACACGGTATAAATAACATTACTATCGACCAAAAAAAACACGATAAAATATAAACCGCTTATTTTATAATTATTGCAATGTATGTATAAATCTCCAGCCATTTGGTTTATATATATTGGTCACATATTATTTTGTAATGGAATTTATTAACCACCTTCTAACAAATTTCAAATGGGAATTACTTAGCATTTCTTACATGATAGGTATGATAGGATTGTTAGGTTTGAAAAGACTTTTTACAAATAATCACATCAAAACAAAAGTTTGTTATCTAGTGAATAATTCATGGATTTGTTATTCTTGAAAAATTATAATACAATTTAATTTAACATATATTTTCCTACTACTGTAACTAGCAGAAGATGAAATATCTTACAAAATCTACCATACACCATGAGTACAAGAAATATTTAACTTTCCAATCAATATCATGTTTATTAGTATAGGAAAA
>JAOUKW010000577.1 GCA_029882335.1 Candidatus Heimdallarchaeota archaeon
CAGAGCTTGGATTTGCTTGATTCTTCCCCTCCTAGATCTGTACAATTTGCCAGAGAATGAGGTAAGAATGGCTATTATCGATTGTGCTAGCTTTTCTTCATCACCTATCTTCTTAATCTGTGTTTTCACCACCTCTACCTCATAAATTGAACAAAATGCTTCCAATAGTTTTGTTCCAAAACGCGCAATGCGATCCTTGCAGGTACAGAGTATGAGATCAGGTAATTTTGTTGGATTATCTGCTATCATTCTCAAAATATCCTTTCTCCCATCATTAGAGGTTGGATCTGGTTTATCATTTATTGATGACGATTATACAGTAGAATTACATGTTAAAGCATATAGCCTAGGGTCAAGCACTTCCACCATTACAGCAACTCTTGATAGTTTAATTGCATATATCTAGTTTGATTAATAATTAAATAAAAAAAATAAATAAAAGTAAATAAAAGGTTAATATATTTCATAAAATATTTCAATTCCTATTCCTTCTTAAAATAACTTTTAAAGAAATTCAAAGCGAATACAATATAATTATGTCAGAGAATCAAAATCCTACTAAACCAATAGCAATTGAATTAGGAGAATTCTTTGTCAAAATAGGAATTTCAGGAGAAGATAGACCGAGAATAATTATTGACTTAAGATCAGATTATATGAGAAAAAGTTATACAAACGATGAATTTTATCCATTAGAATTATTATCTGTTGAGAATAAAATAAAAAGAATTACCAAATTAGACTTTCCTGAAAATATTGATCACATTGAAGATATATTACAAAAGGGATTTGAGAAAACAAATATAAATCCTAAGGATAAGAAATTGGTAGTCTCGATTGATTTTGAATTTGATTTAAATCAAAGAATTACCTTAGCTAATATATTATTTAAGAAATTCCAAATTGCACGCTTATTTTTTGGGAATCACCATTTATTTGCCCTATACAGTTCTGGTAAGACAACAGGATTATTAATAGAAGTAGGTTATAAAGAAATAACAACAATTCCAGTTTATGAAGGTTTATCTGAGAAAGAATTTGTAAAAATAATCCAACCTAAAAACACTCGATACCATGATGACAGATCAATTGATGAACAAAATAAGACGGAAGGTATAATAAATCAAGTTGATGAATTGAATTTAAATGAAAATGGATTTCCTACCGAAATCAAAAAATCATTAATAGATAAAATTTATAATTCATTAATCTCATTTGAAGAAGAGAAGAGAACAATCTTGGCAGATCAGGTTTTATTTTATGGAGAACAACCAGAGATCAAATCGTTTGAGCAAAATATAATTCAGGAATTCAACGAAAAATACAAAGATGTTCAAATTAGACAAACCTCACCTATTGATTCTCCAAATGAAGCGACTTGGGTTGGTCTTTCAATTTCAGGCAGTATCACCTATTGTTTCACAAATCCCTATATTTCCCAAGAAATATTGAATGAAGGAAATATGGAAATCATTACTATGAAATTAGGACTATAATGAGCTGCTATTATTTATTTTAAATCTTTAAAATTCTCAAATTTGCAATATATCCAAATAGTAGAATATACTTGGTAAATTTTGGATATTTTGGTAATTGAATCTATTCACACTGAATTCTCGTGATACAAAACATTTTTATAATTCTACAATAACTTCTAACTGTGATTTAGTCACAAATGGGAAGAATTTTATGACTTATACATTGAAAACAACCTCAATTACAACAATTGAACCGAATAAAGACAGTTTTCAACAGATCTTATATTTTTGGGTAGGTCAAGTAATATCACTACTTGGATCCGCAGTTGTGCAATTTTCCATCATTTGGTGGATTACAGAAACTACACAAAATTCAGTATATGTTGGTTTAACAGTTATGATGGGATACGGGCCAATGGTCTTAGTTTTACCATTCTCTGGAGTTATTGTAGATAGATGGAATCGAAAAAAAATAATATTCACACTCGATTTTCTGCAAATGTTAACTATGATAAT
>JAOUKW010000578.1 GCA_029882335.1 Candidatus Heimdallarchaeota archaeon
TATTAACTTAATATTTTCATTAATATTTAATTTATTCCAAATATGTGTATTTACATAGGCAACATTAATAGGTTCATAACTTCCATTTATGAGTAAAACATCATTGTATAAAGTAATTAAAGTATTGTATTCTTTGAATTTATCATCTGCTAGTTGTTGAGCTTGTTGATATCTAGTATAAAAATCTTCAAAAGATTGAGAATCCATATATCCATCAATAATAATCGCGGGAAATTCCTGACCTTCGAGATATCTATCAATTATTTCAGACTGACTAGGTGAATTTATAATAAAAACTAGTAAAATAGAAAACACAAAAATTAGATTATAAATCATAAATTTGTTCTTTAAAATTTGTTTTGTATGTATATTCATATTTCTCTCTTCTCACTATATTTATAATATAACAATGTATTTCGATCGAATGGGCCACATTGTCTTATTTTTAATTTGCAACTTACTTTATTTAGGGTAACTGTATTAACTATATCTAAATAAAATTTATGAATATCTTCAACAGAAACCATTGTTTCAATTTCAGTCATTATATTTTTTAATAATCAACAATATATAAACTTAACTAATTTATAGTAGATGGACTTAAAATATTTAATAGATTAGTAAATCGATTTTGTCCGTTGTTTTATAATAAACATTAATTTGTTTATTGTCACCTATTAATTTACTTTTCCTTGTGATCTGATGATCTTTTTTGTAGGTACAATTTCACCCATGTAAAACAGTATAAGAAATTACATTGAAAGATCCCTTTCTATACTATTTCTTACATACTTTAGTTTAATTTCAGTCTATATCTCTGATTAAAAAAAAATTTGATTAAATTGCTTGCATAATATTTATTATTATAAACCAAAATTATGTTTTACGTATAGTTGTCGCTATCCGCAATACTGATCGGAGTAGGAGCTTTAATTCACCTGAAATTATTATTCCTAAAATGATACTAAAAATTGGAGTTACAAAATAGAGACCATCTGAAATTACGATTGATGTCGTTGACTTTTTTATTCATCGACTCTATTTCTTTTCCTAATTGCTTGGTTGAATCAAATGAGATTATCCCATCTATTGAATATTCTTGAAAAGCATAAACTAGTACCTAATTGCCAAAAATCCCTCCATCCAACAATTACTACAATCGTCTTAATATTTATCCCAATATTTGGTTTATAGGCATTTGATGCAATGATGCAGAGTAAAATGAACTTTTTATTAGATACGGAAAATAACATAGAATGATAGGGAAATATAAATCCTTTAATACCAATAAAATGATCTAACTCCATCATTTCAGAAATAACTGCCTAATTATTTTTAAGGAGAGTTAGATTATTAATTTTCTCAATTAAATTTGTTAATTCCTCGAATTTACTATTAAATCATCAATGATTCAAAATGAAATTCTGAAAGATCCTACCAATAATATTTCAATTTATTTTAATTGGAAGTCTTTCAAACTCCTATTTTTAATTTTGCTATTTAGTATTTCGAACTATTTGGTTTATATAATCTACCAGGTGTAGTTTATCAATTTTTTCCGCAAAAGATACATTTGATTCTATAATTTGCCTTTGTTTTGAAAATTCATTTTTAATTAGATCTAACTCATTTGCAACGATTTCTTCAAGAGCAAACAATTTATTTTCCTTAAAAAATTCTTTCGCCTCAATAAGTAATTCTTCTGCTTCATCAAATTTTCCATTCACCAATAGTAAACGAGATTTCTGACTATATAAACGAGGTAACGTACTGAAATCATTTTTTGATTTTACTTCATCAAACATAAGATTGGAATAATATAAAATTTCATTATATACTTCTTTTTCTCCGGTTAACTTCAACTCATTGAGTAATAAATCAATTAAATGCATTATTTGACGGTAATTATTCATTACACCTTTTTCTAAATCAATAAGTGATCTGTAAATTCGCTCTGCATCAATTTTGTGTGCTAATCT
>JAOUKW010000579.1 GCA_029882335.1 Candidatus Heimdallarchaeota archaeon
TATCATGTGCAATACCACCTGCAAGTAATCCTAAACTTTCCAATTTCTGAGTATGTTGTATTTGTTCTTCTATAATTTTTGTGTTTTTCTCGGCTTGCACTTTTTCTGAAATATCCACAACAAAAGTAAGCACAGAAGGTTTACCATCCAAATTGAACATCGAAACAAATAATTCAACATCCAAATCATTACCATCTGCCTTCTTAACCTTAACTATATAATTATTTGGTGCCTCTTCACCTCTAGCCCGTTTTAACGCATTTTTTTGCACTTCTTCTCTGAATCTAGGATCTGCAAAATCAAAAATCGTTTTTCCTTCAAAATAACTTATATCTGATACACCAATCATTTTTAAAAAGGATGAATTTACATATTTAAATTTCATATCTTGATAAATAACAATTCCAATGGGAGAGGATTCAGCGATTAACTCATAGACATCAAGACCTGTAGCATTATTGGATACCATTTATATACTAGAGTAAATTAACTCACTCTTATAAATATGAAGATTTACTTTTTCATTATTTCCCAATTATTATTGTTATAAAATATTATACACAAATTAAATTGATTATGAAAAATTTAGAAGTATCTAGATTATTATAGTGTTTTATAAACTAAGTTTTAAAATAAAAAAAATGTATTAGAAATTAGCTATGCCATCGCGGCCGCTAGCTGGTGTATGATAAATGACACGAAGAAAATATGAAGCACCAAAAAGATCAAGTTTGGGTTACCGAAGAAAGAGATCTAATTCTGGTAAGCCTCGAGTACGAGACTGGCCAAAATATTCGGGAGATCCCAAAATATTAGGCTTCCCCGGTTTTAAAGCAGGTATGACACAAGTCATAATGCGGGAAGATAGAGTAAAAAGTCATGTGGCAAATACTAATAGATTAACGCCAGTAACCGTGATAGAAACACCTCCAACAATACTTATGGGAATGCGAACTTATCAATCCACACCTTATGGGACAAAAATCCTGAAGGATGTTATGGTCAATTCACCTAATAAACACATTAAAAGAAGAAAGAGATTTGCTACTTTTGATGAAGAAAGTGTGAACACTCAATTAACTGCTATGGAAGGATCGTTAAATAATGCACTAGAGCTCAGAGTATTAGTTCATACACAGCCTGATTTAACTGGCATAGGTTCTAAAGCACCAGAAATTCTTGAAATAAAGGTTGGTGCCAACTCAGTTTATGAAGCCTTTGAGTGGGCAAAAGATCGATTAGGACAAGAATTGCAGGTTGAAGATTTTACTAAACCAGGTCAATACCTTGATGTAATTGGAATTACCAAGGGTAAAGGGTTTCAAGGTGTTATCAAGAGACATGGTGTAACAAGATTATCACACAAAACCAAGGACGGACCTAGAAAAGTAGGTTCCATAGGACCTTGGACACCCGCAAGATTAAGATGGACAATCCCCAGATATGGACAGATGGGTTATTTCCGAAGGACAGAATATAACAAACGAGTTATTAAATTAGGTGCCGACGGAGAAGAAGTCAACCCAGCAGGTGGTTTCATAAAATATGGGTTGGTTAAAAACAGATATATTTTGGTTAAAGGATCAGTACCTGGACCAAAGAAAAGATTGATTGTTCTTAGAGATGGAATGAGGAATAAGGATAAATTTATTGCAGAACCTCAAATTTCGTATATATCTCAAAACAGTCAACAAGGATAGGTGATGTAAATGATTGAAGCAAAAGTGTACAATTTAAAAGGAAATACAAAG
Source organism: Candidatus Heimdallarchaeota archaeon (assembly GCA_029882335.1). GTDB lineage: Archaea > Asgardarchaeota > Heimdallarchaeia > Heimdallarchaeales > Kariarchaeaceae > JAOUKW01. The sequence continues at coordinate 1,752 of JAOUKW010000579.1, forward strand.
AAAACGAAAATTACATTACCGGATGTATTTTCAGATGGATTTAGACCTGATTTGATTAAACGTGCAGTACTATCAGAACAGTCTAAAAAGAGACAAAAACAGGGAAGATTCCCATTAGCAGGAAAATTAACAACTGCCTCAAGCATTGGACCTGGAAGAGGTATATCAAAAGTTCCTAGAACCCATGGTAAAAAGACTCACCATGCTTCAAGAGCAGCTAGTC
>JAOUKW010000183.1 GCA_029882335.1 Candidatus Heimdallarchaeota archaeon
TTAATATCCTCATTTACAGTAAGTAAACACATTCCTAGTACGGAATTTAATTCATCAATTGTACCATAGGATTCAATTCGGATATGATCTTTTGATAGACGATCAGGCCCCAGAATTGCGGTCAACCCATCATCGCCTTTTTTTGTATATATTTTCATAAAACACCTGATTTAATCTATTAAATTCCGAGTTCATCAATCGCTTTGATTAATTCTTCCCCATGCATGTCAGTATTGACTTTTTTAAATATCTTACGTAAAACACCCTCATTATCAATGATATAGGTATACCTAAAAGTACCAGTGGTTTTTTTTCCATATATGTTTTTTTCTCCAAATGCACCAATTTTACTTAATAATATTGAATCCTCATCACATAAGAGATCATACTGGAGATTATGTTTTTCTACAAATTTCATATTTTTATCAGGTGTATCATTTGAAATTCCAAAAGGAATAAACCCTCGTTTGGTAAGCTCTTGATAATAATCACGAACAGAACATGCTTCCTTAGTGCAACCAGGTGTTAAAGCTCGTGGATATGCAAAAATAAGATATTTTTTTCCCTTTAATTCAGAGGAAGAAATCTCTTCGTTTTTATGATTCTTTAACTTAAAATCAGGAAATTTATCACCAACGTCCATATTTAAAATTAGGATATGATAAGCATAAGTATTTTGAAAAGGGGCAAGTTATTAGTGGAGATATTATTCAATATCTGCCAATTGTATTATTTTACCTTCATTTCGAGACTGTTCTGCAGCAAATGCAAGAATATGTGATTCCATTGCTTTTCTTAGATTGCTCATATAATCTGATGAATAACCTGATTCCAGTTGATTATACAGATCTTCCATAATCCGCTCATCTGCCCCTCCATGTCCAAATCCCAACCCGCGTTTATATATCAAAGATTTGGTTCCTGTGTATGAATTATTTAAGTAAATTTTTTCACCAGAATACATAAATTCTCCCTCCAAACTACCTTTAACACCATCAATTCGTATAGTCCGACCCTCCTCTGGGGAATGACCGTGGAGTAATAAATTTACAGTAACTTTATTAGAATATTCTATAGTTACATTTTGATGATCGATAACGTCATGTTCAGGAATTTTATATACACATCGCCCATAGGGTCCATTTTTTAATGCATTCAATCTACCATTTTGGGTAAAATCATCAGTTATTACTCTAACTGGCCAACCTTTATACTGCTGAACCTTATTAAAAGGAGGGAATTTTTTTAATCCTGGAAATTTTAAAATTAACTTACTAATAATTTTTTCATGAATTGGACCACCTTTTCTAGCAATATGTAACATTGGTACTATATCCATGTAAATTCTTGGTGCATAATACAGACATGTTTTTGCGTTCTCACATCCATCAATACATCGATCAGGAGGATTGAAATCTAAATTTCCCTTATTAAAATATAGGAGTGATCCAAATGATGATATTTTACTTGGTTTTGATTTAACAATCAAGTTAATCACATCAAAATCATGCACACATTTCGCAAGTATCATTGGTGATGATTCTACTGAATTAGACCAATTACCGCGAATAAAAGAATGTGAATAATGAAAATAAGAGACGTTTTCTCTCCACGTTATACTTATCATTTTTCCAATACGATCAGCCTCAATAACTTCAATTATTTTCTTAAAGAAATCCGTATGTCGAAAAATTAATCCTGTGAATAATATTCTTTGGTTTGATTCTGCAGTATCTAGTAATGTTTTACACTCCTTCCAAGTTGTTGCAATTGGTTTTTCTAAAAATATGTGAAATCCCTTGTTGAGTGCTTTCATTGCTGGTTCAAAATGATACTTATCAGGAGTTGTTATAAAGATTATATCAGGTTTGATAGATGATTTGAAGAAATCATCCCAATTATGAAAGCAAGAATTGCTTTGTAATTCATGAATCAATTGCATTTTTGAAAGTCTTACAGAATTAGGTTCTACCACACCAATCACTCTGAATCTATCTGGAAAACTTAACATATAATTCCCATATGTATCTTTTCCCCGATCCCCTGCACCAATTATTACAGTAGTAATTATTTTAGACAAACAAATTAATGTACACAAAGTTAATATTAAACAACTCGGGAAAATAACACATATTATTCAATTTATACATGAAAATTGATAAAATATTCAAGTATATTATTCATTAAGTTATTTCATTTCATTTAATTACTCAAAGTAAGAAATGATTATCAATAACAAAGAAAACTTGTAACTATGGGCTTTCCTTATCCATATCCCCTGGGATTACCGAAGGGAAGTGTTCGATCAACAATAACACTTCTCCTTTCAATAGACTTACTTCTTTTAATGATGTATGATAGTAAATATGCAGAATCAATGACAACTGTTGTAGTTGTTGCATTAACCTTTTATTTTGGAGGTCGTATGCGAGGAGCTCCAGTTCCAAGAGACAAATCGGATAAATCGATTCGAGCTTGGGGACTCCCAGCAGGTACCATTAGGACAATTTTAATTCTGTTGTATGGTGGTTTCTCTGTATTTTATTATTTAGAACATAGTTCACTACCAAATTATCTCTTAGAAATAATATATATCATAGCAGGATACTTAATTGGTCATTACTTCAATAAGGTTAGAAGACATTTCTTTCATAAGGATACAGGATCTGTATCAATTGGATTCTTAGATCATCTAAAAGCAATAGTTATGTTAGGAGTCACTATTACAACGTTAATTATCACACTGATTACAACAGACCCTGCTCAGATTTTTCTTTGGATTAATTTAGCTAGTATAATATTAGGCTTTTATTTTGGTGAGAGAGGTTAAATTCCATAAATTTTGATGATTATATCAAATATGGTTACTTATGAATTGTATCTATTGAAGTAAAGAAAAGGTATTAATTTTTCAATAATATTATTTTCTGCTCTTCGTATTACTTTTTCAACTGCATATCGACTGACACCTAATTTATTTGCAAGATCAATAGTTTTAATTCTACGAGGAATTTCATAATAACCATTTTCATATGCTTGTATTATTATATTTACCTGATGAGTGGTTAATTGATTAGTTAAGTCTGTTGCTGAGACTATTTGTGATTTGAATAATCCTTTTGGTCCTAAATCATTAATTGTTAGAACTTCAAATTTATCTAATGTTCCCAATTCTTTTAATAAATCTGAGACTATGGTATTATTCAAACAAATTACCTTATAATATTCCCATTCCGCGATATACTCAATAGGATAAACTATAACTCCACCTGTACTCTGAATCAGATTAGTTATTGATTTAGGCATTAATTTTTCACACCCACAGTTCATTTGAATTATAAAATTATGATGATCCAATTTTGTAATCGTCCACTCAAGTATATTATCAAATATTTTTGTTCCTTTATCATAAATATTTTGAAGATCTAACTCACCATTTATCATTATTACATCTGATGTTCTATCACAATAACTAAGCATTAAATCTGAATCTAAAATTTGTGCAAAATTAGAAAAAAAACATTCATGAGATAATTTAAATCTAAGTTCCTGTACCATTATCATCACCTAATTTAGTTATTAGAGGTGTAATTACAACTATAGCCATAGATACGATAATACATAAAATACCCAACACTGTGCTAAATCCATATATCCTTCTTACAATAAAATAATCAGTAATAAATGGTACGATCAATTGCATTGGTAACAATACGGATGATGTGTTTGCAGGAATTGTTTTCAGTGCTTCAAAATAAGAAAAGAAAGCAATAATGGTTGGGATCAATGATATTCCAATTAACCAGATCCATAGCTCACCTTGTATCGGTTTGAAACTATCAAATGTAATGGTTGTTAGAGAGCTGAAGATTGATATAATTACTAAAACGACATAAAATAAGGAAAACGTATCTACATCTCTATTTTCAATGGTAGTATATCTAGATGTAAAGATAATATACAACCCATACGAGAGTGCAGAACCCAGTAATAGAATGACTCCGATAAACGGTGTGGAATTATTATTTTGTGAGTTTATGCCACTTGGAAATGAAATATAGTATATTCCAACTAAAGCGACGATTATGGCAAATCCATGATATTTATAGATTTTTTCTGTTAAAAATAACGGAGATAAAAATGGTACCATTACTAGAAACATTAAAGATAACAATGCAGCCAGACCTGCAGTTACACCCATCGACTGAGCGATATATTGGAGAATTAGTCCCAAAGATTCAGAAATTCCAATCGCCCAAACCCATTTATTCTTCAACATTTTTCCTAACTCTTTACTTCTTGTAATTATAACATAAGGCGTTATGATTACTGCTGCAAAAATAAAACGATATGCTAGAAACGGAAATGGTGTGATATATAACAATCCAAATTCAATGAATGGTGTTGACAATCCCCAAGCAATAATTGCGGTAAACATAAAAGTATATGATCTCATTGAAGGTAGAGTATTCATATCTAATCTCCACGTTGATGGATAAAGATATTTATGGTTGCATATGGGACATTAAATTATTATGATCTAACAAGAATTTTAATATGTTAAGCATCAATTACTTTTTTTTTATCTAATTAATTAAAATATTATGTCAATAACTGGATATTATTCTCAAATTCATTTTAAATGTAATGAGTTGATTTTATTTTATAACTTGCCAGTAGTATCTGAAGATGGTTTGAATATGGGACCTTGTCATCATATCCCGAACTTATATTGCTCCAGAGCAAAAGAATTTACCCCAAATCAATGTATAGAAGACAGAAAATGTGAAATAGAAGAATTAAAGGATGAATTATTTGGTGAATATGGTATACATGCACCTACATTGAAAGAACTTGACAAAAAACTAAGAAAGAGTAAATAAAATCATTTACTAAAGTTACTAATTATAATTGCAATTTCAGAGAATTAATAAAGGTTTACGTGTAAGTGATTTTGTGAGTATGACTAAATCTTCTTCTAGTTTGAATCTTGTCAAAATCCCGATGGTTGATTTGAAGCCTATAATTGAAGATGAGTTAACTAAACATGGTTTAGCAGTTAGTCTAGAAAATATTGGGGAAGATCTATTAGAATTACAAATAAAACGATCTAAATATGAAAGTCAATTAAGATTAACTAGAAATAGACATAAACCACTAGAAATAAATGTAGAAGCTGATTTTAATCATTATAACTGGATGAAAGCACAAGGACGTCGAAATAAATCAAATAATAATCAAAGTAGGGGTGGTTTATCAAGATATTATTTTTATTTTTGGATATTTATGGGATTAATAATCTGGTCTTTGACCTTTCTTAGTGAATTATTCGTATTTGTCCTATTTTCAATAACACCTGGATGGAGTAATAATCAAAGATATTATTTATTAGTTGGATTCTTAATTTTTTATATAATATTAAGAGTTTATATTATTCCCAAACAAAGAAAGAAACAAATAATATTTATGCATCAAATGGATATTCAATTATTGAAAATTGTTCATTTAAGATTGGATCAAGTAAATAAAGAATTTAAGAGTACTGAAATACTAAGGTGTTGGTCTTGTTTTGAGATAATTAATTTCCTAGACAAAGTCTGTCCACATTGTGAAGCACATCAAAAGACATAGGATACTCATGAAACTAACTGATAATATTCCAGGGTTATTTTCTACAAATATTAATGAAACTAAAGAATTTGAAGAGAGATTAAAACAATGGATTCCGGTTGCGATGATAATTGGAATAGTCATTGGTATCGCTATGACTATATTCTTTTTATTTACTCATTTTATAAGATATATCCTATCATTTTTCTCTCCAATAATCAGTATGTTGATTGGTGGTTTGATAATTGCATTTCTTGTTAAAACTGGATTTGAAAACCCAAATGAAAATGGTATAAATTTTGTAATTTCTAAAAAACATAAAGGACAACAAATTCCCATTAGAGATGCAACTGATTTTATTAGTGCAGGAATTGCAATTGGTAGTGGACTGCCAGTAGGACGTGAAGGTCCAAGTCTAATTATTGGTTCTGCAATTGCAGGTAAGATTACATCATTTTCAGAAGTTAAGAAAGGTAATATGCATCAAGCAATTACCATTGGATCAGCTGCTGCAACAGGAGCTCTATTTCAAGCACCATTTGGATCTGCTGTGTTTGCAGCAGAAGTACCATATAAAGAAGATATTGATGCACCTCTTTTGTTAGTTTCATTTATATCATCTGTTTTAAGTGCAATCACGTTTAAATTAATTACAACATATATTTCTGATAATTATGTTAAATTACATACCAGTTTTTTTGATGTAGGACCTACAAAATTTGATATCACACCGATTACAACAATTCAAACAATTTTATTTGGAATTGTAGCAGGTCTCTTAGGTAAGGGATTTATTTGGTTTTTTTATAAATATAAAAATTTAATATTTTATAAATTTGGTAATGTAACTAAGATATTAATCGGATTATCAGTAACAATATCCACAATTACTCTTGGTACTATAATTTTTCCGGATTTATTATTTGTCACAAAAAATGAATCTTTTTCGTCGGTTGAAGAATATCTATACAATGCGAATTACAATATATTACCTGTTTTGCTATTAGTACTCTTAATTCAAATTGTAGCAACAACAGGTGTTATAGCGGTTGGTTTTCCAGGAGGTATATTTGGACCAACTCTTTCGATTGGTGCAATTTCAGGTATGATGTTTGCTATTGCATTTGGTTATTCGGAATTTGAAGAAATTACTGCTTGGGCAGTTATTGGGATGTCAGCAATGCATGGTGCTACAACGAAAACTCCAATTGCTTCAATTTTATTAGTTCTTGAGATAACTGGGTTACCACCTCTAATTATACCACTAATTATTGTAAATATTATTTCTCATGTTGTTTCTGGACCAGAGTCATTATATGAAGGTCAATTAATGGGAAGAGATATAAGAATTATTCAACAACTTCAAAAATATGATCAATTAGATGAATTAGAAGTAAAAAAGATTATGACACCAAAGGAATTGGTGATAAGTTTTGATGGTAATTGTGAATTAACTGGAATTGCTAAAATAATTACGGACGCTAAAAAAAGAACCTTTCCAGTAATTGATGATTCAAATAAAGTAATTGGAGTGATATCATTATCGGACGTAAATTTAGGCATTAAAGAGGGAAAAAATTGTATTTATGAAGTCATGACCAAAGATGTAATCTATTTGACTTCAAATATTTCAGGTAAAGAGGCAATGTACATCATGTTAGATAATGATGTAGAAAGAGCACCAGTAATAGAATTTGATGGGTCTCTACTAGGATTCTTGACTATGAACGATATTATAAGAGCTCATAAAAATAACATTATGGAATATGAATTGGAGGATATTAAGAATTAACTAGAATTTAAAATAGAATTCATTATTTTAGAATCCAATTCTGCTTTAATTTCTGTAATGTAAATAGAGATTAATTTTCTCAAATTATTTTTTATTTGTTTAAACTTAGGTTGATACTGATGAAACAAGAATATATGAACAAAACACTCTTGGAGATACAAAAGACAAGATTGCAACAAGTCATTTGATTTAAAATAATGAATAGAATATTTTATGGTACTCTCAATAAATAGACCAATGTTACCATTTAAGATAGATTCAATTAGAATTGTACCATTTTGTTGTAATTGAGAAGAAATAAGATCTACTAATTTTTCTCTTTTAGGTAATTTAATTGTTAATTTATCGATAATGAATGATTGAATTTTCATACGGTAATATAATTCTAAATTGAAGTTAAATTCCTTTAATAATGTATTTTGATCTAAGTTAGATTGAATATCATTAAGATAAATAATTTCATCATCTTGATTAAATGAAAATTTATCAATCTGTACCTGAATTGCC
>JAOUKW010000580.1 GCA_029882335.1 Candidatus Heimdallarchaeota archaeon
CAATTATCTTTATCAAGTTATGTGAGCTTGTATTTAAGAAATTATTTCCTGATGGTTTTAATAATGAATCATTAATTAATTTAATGGATCGGTTTCCTATTAGAAAAATTCTTATATATTCTTTTTTTGGAATTACTATAAGTACCACAGTTATTTTTAAACTGGTTGAAGATGTATCTTGGATAACTGCAATATATTTTATCATTGCAACAATTAGTACTGTTGGTTTTGGTGATATCACCGCAAAATATAATTCTACCCGTATTCTTACAATTGTCTTGATTATAAATAGCTTAATTTTTCTGGGTTTAATGTCACAATTGGTAATTAATCGAATTATTTCAATTCAATTTGATTTGCGTGATAGAATTCCCAGAATCCCATTGGACTATGATTCTCATGTAATTCTTGTTGGTTATGGATCTAAGGGTAGAAGATTAGCTCAGTTAATGCGAGATCGAACTTATAAGTTAATTATTGTTGAAGTGAATAACGAAAGAGCTCATTTGGCAATTTCGAATGGATATGAAGTTATAATCGGTGATATAACAAAATCATCAATTTTGGAAGTATTATCACTAAAAAAAGCATTGGCATTATTCTTGCTTTTATCAGATGATGAGGTGAGCATTCAGACAGGTATGGTAGTTAGTTCAATCGCTCCTGGTTTGAATATATATGCTGAATTTTTAAATCAAGCATCATACAATATTGCCCGGTTTGCAGGCATAAATAAACCGATTTCCTTATCACAATTTATGACAAATCATTTACAATCTCATTTTTTTCATGGAGGTATTGAATTTATTCATAATATTCGTGATTTAAAACAACAGGAAAGTACTCTTGGTTTTGTATTAGTATCATTAGATATGGTTCTTAGTGACTTCTTCGATAAATCATTAATTGTAGGTACTGTACATAAGGAATTAAATACATTACATCTGAAAGATGATCGAACAGAAAAATTCATCCACTCAAATGATACTCACTACCTAATTGCTGTTGACAAAGAGGAATTGGGTCAGAAATTTAAAGGAGATGTGACCTTTAGTTTTCATAAAAGAATTATATTTTTGGGATATACTGGTGTGGTTGATGAATTTATTAGTCGTTTTAATCTACTCGAAGAAAATATAACAGTTATTCCCAAAGATCAAAAAGAATTGGAATTATTAGAGGCAAAGAAGTATACTGTCTACTTATGGACATTAGAGACCGGTTATAAATTACTAGAAGAAATAATACTTGATGAAGACTTAGTTATTTGTTTATTCCCAGATATTACCTCCTCGTTAATGGTTAGTGTTGCACTACGCGATATAAAGAAAAATGTCCATTTAATTCAAGTGGTCCCATACGAATATGATATTGAACCACTCATGCGTGTCGGATCTCAGTCTGTAATCACTGCACAACAGGTAATCTCAGATGCGATGATTTCCATGTTTCTCAAAGATAATAATCTTACCCCATCCTATGTATTTAGAAATACTCATGTTTATGAACATCTGGTTGATATTGACGACTTTTTTGATGGGAAAAAAATTAGTGATTTGGGAAATATCGGCTTTAAAATTTTGTATATTAAAAATGTTGATGATCATGATTTCCGTGAACCAATGAAAAATGAATATATCGAGGTTAATGATAGATTATTGGTATATGTAATGAAAGAAAACTGATAGTCAGTATAATTTCGAAATTTAATCAAATGAATATTCAATGAAACTAAAATATTAAGGTTTCAACATTATGTAAAAATCATGAATAAACTTGAACAGGAATTACAAAAACGAACCATTAGTAGTAATTTGTACAGACCTGTAATTAATTCTAATAGAATTCAATGTTTAGCATGTGCACACCTGTGCAAGATACAAGATGGGAAAAGGGGGATTTGTTATGTTCGGTACAATGAAAATGGAAAACTAAAGGTTCCTTTTGGATATGTTGG
>JAOUKW010000184.1 GCA_029882335.1 Candidatus Heimdallarchaeota archaeon
TATAAAACAAATCCTGACAAAATAGGATTATTTCAACCAGTATCTCGATTTCTGAATTTAATGATTGCATTTCTTGGTGTTTCCTCATCTATAGCAAGTATTGCCAATTTAAAACCTGAAAGTCCAGTATCAAGTTTTGGATCTATGTTAGTTTGGGGTCTACTAATACTTCTCATCCCTCTTGTTTTAACACCGGTTATACCAGTCATTTGGGCTATGGAGGATTTAGGGTTGAAAGCATGGAATGATAAAATGAAGACTAACTGGACAGTTGCAAGTAAATATAAGAATAGGTTTAATCAATTTATTGCTATAGGAACCTTAAGTGTTGGATATACATTATCTGGTTCATATCAGCAATTTTTGTTACTTCTATTTAATGGATTTCTGTTGTTAACCTACCCAATAGCAGTTCTTACCCTTCTATACTATATTTTCTTCCAAGGAACGATAACAAGAGAAGTACAAAAGAAGATGGATGTACCAATTGCGGAAACTAGGCTTATTTATTATGATTTTCATGGTCAATTAAAAGATTCAGTAGAAAATACATCTATTCCAGCAGGTGGGAGTACACCTATAACAATTTCTACTGGGGGAGAAGAAATTGTATCAACAGACGAGATTGAAACTGAAGAAACTGAAGCATCTGTTGTTGGTAAAGTAATCAATAAAACTGGTCAAACAATAACTAATACAGGAAAGGCAATTTCATCAGGATTTTCTACTCTAGGTTCTAAATTTAAGAAAAAGGAAAAACGGAGAAGTTCTAAAACCAACAATAAAAATTCAGAAACTAAAGATAGAGATCTGAAGAGAGAGGAGAGAAAAGAGCGTCTACAAAATAAAGAACAAGGTGGATCTGCAACAGATGGATTATGGAAGAAGGAACCTAAGTCTGAAAATACAAGTAAATCAGATAAAAATACAGCTCCTAAAAAGAAAAAAGGTGGCTCTTCAACAGAGGGTTTGTGGGATAAAGAAGAGTCCTAAAATTAATTAACTAACTAATTATTGCCTCAATAAAAATAACAATTCCTGCAATTATAAAGAAAATACTTCCCAAGAGATGAAGTTTTTCCTCGGGTACCTTCTCAATCAACGCTTTACCTACTAATGCAGTAATACCCATAATTACACCCATTCCAAGAATTGCGCCTAAAAATATTGCAAATGGATTATAAAGTGTAGAACCGGTTAATACAGATATTTGACTTTTATCACCAATTTCTGCAAATCCAACTAAAATAATTGACATCTTCAGTATTGCTATTGTTGATAAATCCGGAGTTACATCAACTTCTACCATTTCTTCTTCTTGATTTTCTAGATATTCCATTATTCCTCTAACACCAAGGAAGATAAATACTAGAGAAGAAATCAATTTAACAATTTTAATAGGGATGACTTCACCTAATATACTTCCAATTAGAACGGCAATAATTGTGATGATAACTATCCCAATTAGTCCTCCAATAGCAACAATCATTGGTTTTTTTGTACTACTCATCAAAGATAAGGCAATTAAATTAGTTTTATCTGCAAATTCTAGAATTAACATAATTAAAAATGATCCAAATAAAATTGTCCAAAATTCATTCAATCTAATTCTGAATTTAACAAATTATATTTTTATATTCTCTTTATTTACAATATTATTCAAAAATCAAATGCAAAAAAACAAAGAAATAATTATAATGACAATTTTATAATATGATATGGACTTCACTGGATATGATCACCCTTTACCACCAGAAATTGTGGAAACTATTAGATTAATTGGAAGAAAATGGGCCCTAGTAATTTTACATGAACTTACTCACGAACCACTAGGGTTTGGAGAATTAAAGGAAAGAATTGATGGTGTATCTGCATCAGTACTATCTGATTTGCTTAATGAATTTATTGAAAAAGAGATAATTGAAAAAAGAATTGTCAGTAAAAACAAATCGATTTATTTTATAACTGATTTTGGTGGTGTATTATGTTCAATTATTACAGCGATAAGTGAGTGGGGATCAAAATTACTCTCTAAACAAGGTAATATTTCTGTAGAAGAAATTTCTGAAGTTTAATCAACAAGTTTCTTTACGATACGTCCATCTTGAATCAATATTTCGCGGTCTGCATATTTAATAGCTTCAGGATCATGAGTAACCATTACAATGGTGATGCCTAATTTATCATGATATTTTTTAAATAATTCAAGGATTTTCCTTCCTGTAACCTCATCCAAATCTCCTGTTGGCTCATCAGCAAATAAAATATCGGGTTTTTTAATCAAGGCTCTTGCAATAGCTAGTCTTTGCATTTGTCCTCCACTTAACATTGCTGGTTTATTTTTTTTGTATTGAGAAATACCTACATCTTCCAATAAATCATCTATCTCATTTACAAATTCCTTTGGAAATTCACCCATATCTAAGGGTAGCTTTGTATTTTCAAATGTGTTTAAGTGAGGGATAAGTGCATAGCTTTGGAATATAAATGCATAGTGATTCTTTCGAATATGAGCTTTTCTTTCCTCTCCAATTGGAACTGTATTTCTATTTTTGAAGAATACAGCCCCTCTTGATGGATTATCAAGTCCAGCTATAATATTCAACAGAGTAGTTTTACCAGCTCCACTTGGCCCTCGTATTATTAGAAATTCACCTTTCTTTATTTCTATACTAACTCCTCGTAATGCATATATGGTGGAGCTCCCACGTTGATATGTTCGAAATATTTTTTGACATTCGATTAAACTACCAGGATGAGGTGCATATTTTTCACCTTCAAATCTTTCATAACCAATCCCGTCTGTTAATACTGTGAAACTAGGGATATCCTGAAATTTAGATACCCATAATGAAAGTCCGATAACTAGTGGATATATATTTACAATTCCATCAATTATTGGTTCTAAAGTTGTTTTATCAATTTCACTTTGACCATCTGAAAACATTCTTAGATCGGGTTTAATTGTTTCTATTTTTTTTGCTAAACTTTGTATTAACTTCGATGGATCTTTTCCGGAAAGGTTTGATTTATCAAGCCATTCATTAATATCTTTGGAAGGAAGTTTTTTCAGAAAAGTTGTAGCTTCATTTGATATTTGAGAGACCATTTTTATTTCTCGTTCAAAAAGCTTTAAGGTTTCTTGTAGAGCAGATATAGTCCCAATAAAATTGTGAAATACCTCATTCAAAACCACTGGAACATAGGTATCTGATTTTAACTTATTTGTATGTTTTGCGAGGGCTTCAAATTCAGACAAAATTTCTTGTATCAATGTATTGCTTATTGGAATAAATAATGTAGCAAAACTAACTATTAATAATTCATCAATTGTAGTATATAGTCCGACCCCATGTAGAATATCTTCAAATTTGAGTTCATCATCTCCGATAATAACTCTATCATCTTCATGTCCAGGAAGATCCCATAATAAAACGCTACCTTTAGTAATGATATCTTGTATGTATTGAGAAACAGTCTTTATCGATTCATCTCTTTTCTTCTTCAAATATTTGGATTGTGTTTTATAATTTGCCTTTTTCAAATATTTAATATAATATTTACTTGGATCACCTTTTTGAAATATCTCATTATTATACTCTTTTAAGACATTTTTTGAAAAAGCTTGTAATGTTTTATTAAATCTATGATTGATTTTTTTTCTTGTCTTTTCTTTTCTTTCTCTTGTCAATTCAACGGTACAAACCATAAAAGAATTGATTCTATTGAAATTGGATAAAGATGATTTAATATGTCTTTTACCTTGAGATTTTAAATCTGTTTTCAACAAGTTAACTTGTTTATCAAGTGACCACTCAACAAAATTACCTAATGTAAAAATACCTTCTTCGTATATCATTTATTTCACCTTTGTATCCTTAGAGACTTTACCATCTTCAATTCGAATTATTCTATCACATTGATCGGCTATCCATTGTGAGTGAGTGACTATGATTATTGATAATGATTGATTTTCTTTTTGCATTCTCCGAAATAATGCCATTATATCGCTACTTGTAGACATATCTAGATCACCAGTTGGTTCATCTGCGAGTATTATTTTGGGATTACCAATTAATGTGCGAGCTATTGCGACTTTTTGTTGTTCTCCTCCAGACAAGGTATTTGGTAACGAATAAATACGATCTATTAAACCCACTTCCTGTAATAATCGTTCTACTTTTGTCCTAGTTTCTTCTAATGGAATTTTTTGAAGTAGAAGCGGCAAAGATACATTTTGATATACTGTTTGTTCATCAAATAAATTAAATAACTGAAATATAAACCCTACCGAGTCTCTTCTAAATTCAGTAAGTGTTTTATCAGTCATTTGAGATACTGATTGATTTGCAATTTTTATATCTCCAGTTGTAACTTTATCTAGACCTCCGATAAGATTTAATAAGGTTGTCTTACCGCAGCCGGACTTCCCCATTATAGCAACCATTTGTCCTGCAGGTACTGAAAAATTTATACCCTTCAATACATGGATTTCATTTGATTTGTTTTCATTATATTTTTTATCAACATTAACAACATCAAGCATTATTTCTGACAAAAAATAATCTTCTCCTTATTTTTTCAAGTGATCTAATCTATATTAATATTTACGGTTATAATGAATAACCAACCAAAATTTTTGATGATTTTAAAGTTATAAATTATTACTATATTAATTGAAATAATACTTTTTTTTATTAACAGAGTCTAGTAAAGATTATTAATCATCAGAATAATTAAAACATAATATAAATTTAAAATGTTGGGACTTATATGTTTGCAATAAGTTATGCAATCAAATCGTTAACTCGAAGAAAATTCAAAAATTTATCTATTATACTAGCAATAGCCCTTTCTGTTACAATTGTTGTATCCATTCAAATTGCAAAGGAGGGTATATACAATGTTAATTCAAAAGCAGAATTAGATGGTTTTGGTAAATCAGATATTGTAATCACCAACCCCACATTTGAAGCTGGTTATTTCCCAGAAAATGTTGTTAATATTTTAGACAATATAGATACGACACTTTTACAGAAAATCAATTACATTAATCCAATAATAAGACATTTTCTGCCAGTATATATTCCAGAAACGAGTAAATACGAACGGATGGTGTTTATAAACGGTATTATGCCAAACATAGAAAATATGGATACATTTACCAATATTGACGGTAACATAATTGATTTAAATTTATTATTTTCTAACTCTTCAAATAATATAGCCATTATATCTAGCTCTATGTCGGAAGATTTGCAACTAGAAATTGATGATTTATTCCTAACTACTGTTCCAAATGGAGTTGGTAATTATAGCCAAATAGCTTTGAAAGTTGCAGATATTTATGATGATACAATTGGGAGAGGTATTGAGGGTGTATTTCCACCGTCTACTTCAAAATACCAAATCTATATGAATTTACAGTTTATACGACTATTCCTTCATGAATCACTCCCTAATTCAATTAATCAAATAGACATTTCACTCAAGGACGATTTTATAGATAGAAGAGTAGAAGTATATGATCCTGTTAAAGATACATTCCCAGGGATTGAAGAGTTGAAAAGTATATTAAAAGCCATACAAGTTGAATTCAGTAATGTTGATTCTTCTTACAATGTTAGATCACCTCGTATTGATTTATTAGATACAATTGATAAGCAACTTGAGGCGTTTACGATTACTCTTGATGTATTCATTGTTTTATTGAATATTACCTCACTTTTATTAATAGTTAATGTACAAAATATGAGCGTGGATGATCGGAAATACCAAACTGCAGTATTACGAGCATTAGGAAATAATAAAAAAACAATTGTAAAGATATTTCTTTATGAAGCAACGATAGTTGGAGTAATCGGTTCAGTAATTGCTTTATTTGTTGGTTTATTCCTTGGTGAATTAATACAAAATGAAATAAACGCTATTTTTGATTTGAGTGGTATTGAACCAGTCATTAAACCAACAATGATAGCAGGAGCGATTTTATTCGGCATATTCCTATCTACCATTACAGCAATTCTACCAACTTTGAAAGTAGCAGATATTCCCGTTAATGAAGCCATTCGTGGTATAGCAGAAACAAAGGAATCAGTCAATTATGAACGAAAGCTGGTTTACTTAGGATTGTTAGTTACAGCAATTTGTGCGGGTATATTACTATATCTAGGTGAATTTTGGAAACAAGAAAATCTAACAACATTTCAGGACCAAATGATGGTTTCAGGAATTGTTTTAGGTTTAATTACTGGTATTTGTATAGTATTAGCAGTATTAATCCATCAAAGATTATTTTTAACTCTTTGGGGTTCTTCGTTTTTATGGCTATCGTATTACAATTTCTACATCACTTTTTACTATGTAGTAAATGCACCATTAATATTAATTGTAGACTGGTTTATGATGTTCATGTATTTAGCGATGGTAGGATCGATTATAATAGTAGGAATTAATCTTGATTTATTATTAACTTCACTAGAAAAAATATTTTTTATGTTCCCTAATATGAGAGCAACAATGCAAGTAAGTATCGCTCAATTACTTAGTAAAAAACTTAGAATGATACTAATATTTTCTATATTAACAGTTATCATTTTAATTGGAATGTTTTTTGGTACTGTTGCTAGTACAGAAAAAATTGGAATGGAAAGCGAAATTGAATATAGAACAGATGGCGTAAATATTGTGATAGATGTACAGGTTCCATTACCAGGAATTCAACAAGTTATTGAAAATATAGAGGGAGTCACCCATGTATATGGATTTAAGAAAGCAAGAATTCCAGTTTATGTTGACGATCCGAGTTCAACGCATTTTGATGCAGAACAAGACACAATACTTCAAAAATCTATAATTGAAATATCAGAACAAAGTCTTAAACCCAATGGAGAATGGGATCAAGATGCTTTACAACTATTCTTATTTGGTGTGGATGAGACTAAACAATTTGAATACGACATAACAATGGATGAAAATGAAGTTCGTGATATTTCTAGATTAGTTTTAGATGATTTTTTTGAAACCCCAAGTATTGAAAAACCAGTTATTCATACAGATAATGAAGATAATGAGTTAATTGGTGAAATACAGACAGGATATACAGCTCTTGGTGGCTTATATGTTGGATACAATACCAAGGAATATCTAGATCGGATGCTTTATTTGCCAGGTTTGAATTCAACTATAAATGTAGGTTTCATTGGTGGAGTATTAGATATGATGGGTGATAGTTTAGGATTTGGAAATGTAATTTTACTAACCCCAGAAGTCACATCACAGCTCCCAGTATTTCAAGAATTGACTTCACCAAATTTATTCCTAGTTAAAACAGTACATGGATATTTAGATGATGAATTCAATCAACAAATTGCAGAAAACATTGAAGATATGTTGAATAACCTAAATCCAACTGAAAATTCATTATGTACAGGTCTTCCTCAATGTATATTGATAGGAGCTAGCTCAAGAATTGTACACGATCAATATTTTAGGCTATTTGAAAGAAGTTCTAATACATTTGCGTTTTTTTCTACGTTCAGTGTATTTGCATTAGTAATTGGTGTTCTTGGAATGATTATTATCTCTGTTAGAAGTGTGGGTGAAAGAACTAGAGAAATAGGAATGAGAAGAGCTATTGGGTTTAGTAAACGTGCGATAGTATCAACACTAGCTTTTGAACTTTTGGTAGTTGTAATATTGGGTATTATGGTAGGTATAAGTATTTCTATGATATATTTAATATTTTTTGCACATGCCAGTTATCAGACAGATCCGGTATTTCCTATGAATACTATTATTTTTAATATACTTTTGTTATTTATATCGTCATTACTTGCGGGAATTATTCCCGGATATAGAG
>JAOUKW010000185.1 GCA_029882335.1 Candidatus Heimdallarchaeota archaeon
ATACCTCCTAGCCAAGCGTTGAGATATACAGGATAAGAAATACATTAATACGGATAATATTAAAATTTCAAAAAAAATATATTGTTTATTGGGTTAAATTAATGAGAAATCCATTTAAAGCTTCAATATATGATTGTGTATACAATTGAATATCATTATGAGAAGCACCTTCAATTTTAATCATTTTGGCTAAGTTTCCCAATGATTTAGTAATTTGTACCCCATGTTTAATGTTTACAATTTCATCATTAGTACCATGAATTATCAGTGTTGGAACTTTAATTAAAGGGATATATTTGCTATTACTCCAAGCTTTGATTGCGTCTAATAGTTCTGATGGGGCATTTTCAATACCTTGATGAAATAAATCTGTGACTAATTCAAGAAAGTCGTAATATGCACTTTCAAATATTATAGCTTTTAAGCCATTAGGATTTATTGAGCCAATTGCTGATGCAGATGTGCCACCTAAAGACCTCCCCATAACAATTATACTTGGTTTCATATTCTGAATTTTCAGAAATTCCATTAATTGATTAAAGATAATCGGTGCATCGTTAAAAAGAGCAGAATACACAGCAACTCCTTCACTTGACCCGTAGCCTCTATAATCCATAACTGCTAAATTGTATCCAGTTGAAGTATACAATTTGTATGATGATAGATAATCATTGGCGATTTCTGCATTCCCGTGGAAGAAGAGTATCGTGCCTTTATCTTCTTTAGCAGAAAAGAACAAACCAGTTAACTTAATCCCATCCTTCATTTCCAAAGAAATAGGAAGTATATTTTTTTCTGTATTTGATTTTAATTGTTCCTTTCTGGGAAATAATATCATATTGCTAATCATAGGATGATCTATAAGTATCATTAATTGACTATCAGTATTATAGGTAATAAATGAAGATATTTTGATTTAGTTAAATTGAATTTTATTTATCGAATAAATTTTATATTCAAACTAATATATTACCCAACTAAAACCAATATAATAGTTATTATCGATTATTTCATTTAATGAAAACGATATAATAAATTAATTTATATATTAATCTGTTGAATTAAAAATGTGTCTACTACGTTTAAAAAAGAGTTAGACTATTTGCGAGAAAAACAATTTCTAAATAATACAGAAAATAAGATTAATGTAATTGAAAACATACATTCTTTAAATATCTGGGCGGAAATATTCTGGAGGAGAAGATTTCTTCATGAAAGAAGAGAAGATCCTGAAGTCAATTTATTGAGTGAATTTGATCATGATAATATTTTAGAAATTGGAGCAGCATACGGTAGAGTTTTAAAAAAAGTCTCATTAAATGAAGATATTTATCAGAAAAACCTTCATGGAGTGGAAATTTGTGGTGGATTCCAAAAATATTTTGAACTTTTTCAAAAGAATAATCCCTATCTACGTGATTGTATCATATATTTTGATAATTTCTTTGATAGTTCTAATCTTAAACTAAATTACTATGATATAATCTATTTACCGATGAATACCTTTCCAAGTTTTAACCCAATAAAATATGATGAATTATTTTCAACTGTAAGAAAATATCTCAAATCAAATGGTGTGTTTGTGTTCTCAACTTACAAAATTGATAAAACTACACAATTTCTAAAAATTTCTAAAGAAGACCATAATGGGGAATTCTTAGTGGAACTTGGATTATCACCTATAACGGGAGAACATTTTAGATTTGAGGGACAATTGACGGATTATGGTGCAAAAGTAACTACTTATTCATTATATTCCATCTTAAATAGAGAATATGTTTTACAAAATCAATGGTTATACAGAGGTGGCATTCATTTTGTCGAATCAACGGTATTTGAGGAATTATTCCAAAAACATAATTTTACAATAGATAAAATAGATAAGACAAGTCATTCAATTGTATATTGTCTTAGAAATCAAGATTAAATTATAAAATTTAAAATATTAGGTGAGAAATACAATTATCTTTTAATAATAATAGCCAGTATTCAGATTTACTTCTGTAATAATATTCTGGATCTTAATTTTAAGCCAAATTAATCCTATATTTTTTTACATGAGGATTTATTTAATTAATAAAGTTAATCAAACCAATTAACATCGTAAAAACATGAAGCATAGAATCTTTTATATTTCATCTCATAATTCAATTCACAATGATCGTTTTATCTTAAAGTTACGGAAGGATTTTCGGGTTCATCATTTTTCTATGATGAGATTACAAGATAAACATAAACACAAAGATGTATGCTATCATGAAGTCCCTATAAACTATAACAAAAGCGATGGTGGATTTTTACGCCTATTGAAAATCCCAATTGCTTATCTATTTGGTATTATATGGCTAAAAATACTAATATTAATATATCAACCAAAGATACTATTTGGTGGATTTGTTCAGACAGATGGTTTTATTTCTTCTTTACAAAGTAGAAAACCCTTCTTATTAATGCCGTGGGGTAGTGACATTTTACTATATCCTAACAGAATGCCAGGACGCATTATAACAAAATTTGTATTAGATAAGTCGGATTATATATTTTGTGACGCTCACATTGTTAAAAATAAAATACAGGCATTGTATAGAGATAAATATAAAGAGAACTCAAATTTATTTGTTTTTCCATGGGGTATTTCTGTTGATAAATTCAAAAGACCAAATAATGTTACAATAGAGCTACCAATCAAGATAATTTCAACTAGACATTTTCTACCTCTATACGACATTGCCACATCTATTAAAGCATTACAGCTCGTAAAACAATCAATTGAGGAAAGATATCCAGGACAAAGTATTTCTGATTTCATTATCGCTGATTATATCGGTAATGGAGATCAACTTCAGGAAATCAAAAATATGGCAAAAAATTATATGCTGGATGAGTTTGTTTCATTTCATGGATTTGTTGAAAATGAATTATTACCAAATTTTCTTCATAATTCAGATATCTACCTTTCTTCTTCATTAAGTGATGGAACCTCTTTATCTTTACTGGAGGCGTTGGTCAGTGGTTTGATTCCTGTCGTTTCAGATGTTGGTGCTAATGGAGAATGGGTAATACACCAAAAAAATGGATTTTTATTCCCTGCAAAAGACAGTATCAAATTGGCGAATATACTACTTGAGATAATTGATCATCCAAATAAATATCTTGAATTCAAGAAAAGCAATGAGATGTTAGGTATTGATAAAGCGAATTGGGATTATATTTATG
The DNA here is from genome assembly GCA_029882335.1 of Candidatus Heimdallarchaeota archaeon. Lineage (GTDB taxonomy): Archaea > Asgardarchaeota > Heimdallarchaeia > Heimdallarchaeales > Kariarchaeaceae > JAOUKW01. The sequence continues at coordinate 3,217 of JAOUKW010000185.1, forward strand.
AAAATATTATTAAACAAAAATTATTGCAAATGATTGAAAAATAATTATTATTTATTGTGAATGGCTTCTTTATACCATTCAATAAATTTACCTGCACCTTCATGAAAATCGACTTTTGGTTCCCAATCCATCAATTCTTTTGATTTTGAATTAGATACAGTCTTCCCTTCATAATCACCAGGTCTAGCATCAATGAAGCTGATTTCAGAGTTGGGAACATAACTTTGTACGGTTTCTGCTACTTCTTTTATAGAAACTTCTCTCATTCCCTCTAAATTAATAATTTGATTTTTAGCTTTTGGATTTAATGCAGCTACATTACCTGCAGCTAGATCCTCAACATATAAGAATTTTCGATATGCTTTACCATCCCCTTGAATAGTCATTGGTTTATCATTTAGAGCATTTCGGGTAAAATTCAATAGAACAGTTCCCGCTCTAGCTCTTGGTCCATATGGTATTCCGTATCTTAAGATTGTATACTCTAAACCATATAATTTACTATAACTCTGAATATACAATTCTGCAGCAATTTTAGTTCCTGTATACACATGATCTACTTGAGTCATATCCAATAATGTATTTTCATCCACGTTTCGTTCTCTAGCCAAAGAGTACACCCACACAGTACTTGCAAAAATTAATCTACCCAATTTATTCTTACGAATTGCTTCTAAAACATTAGCCACACCAATAATATTTAAATTCCCAGCTTCCACGGGGTTATTATAAACATCATTTACATTAGCCATTGCTGCTAATAAATATATTGCATCATACTCACCTGTTAAAGCTATAACAACTTTTTGCAAATCAAGTATGTCAAAATAAACGTGTCTTACATTTGGCTGAAGAGGTTTCATTATATCAAATACGGTAACATCATGTCCATCAATTAATAACTTATCAACCACATGACTACCTATAAATCCAGAACCACCTATTACTGCGATATTCATTCTGAAAAAATTAGATATATATTGATTTAATAATGATACTATTCAATCTTATATTTCTCATAAAAAAATAAAAACTAAGAAGTTAATATTTATGAAGTTTAAGCTATAACTTGAATTAATTTTTCAATAACTGTATTGACTTGGTCTTCAGTCATACCTGGGAATACAGGGAGGCATATATGTTGTGAGCAAAACTTCTCTGCTTTAGGAAAATCCCCTTCTTTTGTACCTTCTATATCTTTGACTACCGGTTGCAAGTGAATTGGAAGTTCATAAACTTCACCACCGAGTATTACACCGTTTTCACGCATTTTTTTCTTAAATTCTACTCGATCTGTACCTTCAGGTAAGTAGAGTATATATTTATAATAATTAGATTTTTCTGGATCTGCAACTTTATGGAGTTTAAACTTAGTATTAGATAATTTCTCATCAAACACTTTAGCTATATCTCTCCTTTGTTGAGTAAATTCAAGCAATCTCCTTACTTGATATATTCCAACAACTGCGTGTAATTCACTCATTCTCCAATTGTATCCTAATTCAGTGTGAATATTTCCAAGAAATCCCGCTTTGCCCTGATCTCTAAATACTTTTGCTCTTTGGGCAATATCTTCATTATCAGTAATGATTATTCCACCTTCACCTGATGTTATTACTTTTGTGGGATAGAAAGAAAATGACCCTGCAATTCCAAAAGTTCCTGCATGTTTCCCATTTAAATAACTTCCATGTGCATGAGCAGCATCTTCTACTAAATAGATATTTTTGTCCTCGCATAAAGAAGCAATAGCCATGGTATCCACCGCAACCGCTCCACCTATATGAACTAAAATTACAGCTGCGGTATTTTCAGTAATGGCATCTTTTACTTGTTGTAATGACATGTTTAAATCTTCTTCACAATCGACGAATTTTATTTTACATCCAGCACTCTTTGCAGCTAAATAAGTTGCCAAAAAGGTATTTGTGGGTAAAATAACTTCTTTATCTTTTAAATTGAGACATCTTAAAATAATTTCAATTGAGCATGTTCCATTAGCAGTACTAATTGCATGTTGAGAATTTGTTAATGAAGCAAATTCTTCTTCTAACTGTTTTCCATACTTTCCTAATGTGAGCATACCTGATTGTAAGACTTCTGTGATCTTTTGTTGAATCTCATTGATGTCATTCTCGTAAAAGTTAATTTTAACGGGAGGTATCATAAAAATCTTTCATTTATATTATTATTTAAAATCTTGTATTCCTTTAATTGATTATTCATACAGTTTTTTAAAATTGCATTTTATAGAATATTTATTTCATGATGGTTAATATAATTCTAATATAATTTTTTAATTCATTTTGATCGTCAGGATCTATTACTTCTTTGGTAGGGTCTGACAAATCCTTTAATCCCAAAAATATAGCACTATAGCCTTGTTTGGAAAGATATTGATTCAAGTATTTAATATCTGTTGGTTTTTCATATGTAATAAATGCATCTCTGAATTTTGTATTTTTATCTAATAATTGTTTTAATCCTGTAATAAATTGTTTTGCAAAAATTCTTAATTTCTTTCCTATGCTAACTGATGTACTTGGATGAATGCTATTTTGTAGATCAAGTAATACATTACCCCCTTTTTTCGTAACTCGATACATTTCTTCAATACAATGTGTTAAGTTGTCAAAATACCATGAGCTATGAAAACAATATGTAACATCAAAAGATTCATTGGTTTCATTAATTAATTCTGCATCACCTACAGTTGCCCGAATGTTAGGAAAATCATTGTTACACTTTTCTATCAATGTTGGAGAAATATCGATTCCTGAAACAGCTTTACCTTTATTTGAAATAAAATCTGCGATTGGATATCCATTTCCTATACCAACTTCAAAATACGATTGGTATTCATTTTCTAATAGTAAATCACAAAGTATTTGGTCATATTGTTGAAACCCGTATTTTGTATATCTTGCGTCTTGCCAATATTTAGAGTAAATATTTGCCATATATTTTTTTCTTTTATTCATTATTTGATTTTGTTATATATGTATTAAAATACCTTGTTAATTGTCATTCAATCATAATAATCAATTTAATTATTTAGTTAGATCATTTTTAGCAAGAAAAAGAAATTATGTTTTCTTCTTAACTTTAAATTTTTGACATTTTTTGATATGGGTAATATTTAATGTAACCGAATAGGTTCAATATAACTAGATTTGGTAATTTTAAGTTGTTAACCATATTTTTATTGCAACTTTATTCTTTCATAATTTTTGGTTAATAGTAATTTATCTCAATCATGCCAACAGTAAAAATTCAATTTTTTATTAATTTACATCGTTTACGTAAGTAGCATTTAGATCTTGGTCTATTTTCCTTGAGATAATTAAGAAAATTTATCTGAAAAATCAGATTATTAATTAAATAATAAATTTACATCAATTTTTTATATCGATTAAATATATTTTTTGAATTATCATTAAAATGGAAAATTATGGATCGAATCACAGATGAATTAATGGAATTTGCTCTTAACTTGACAGACAAACCAGATATCAAGTATGCAGATGTTAAATGGTTACAGAGGAATAGCAGAGAAATTGCTGTTAAAAATGGTCAAGTAGAAACAAATTCTTCTATGAAGAATCAAGGGATAGGAATCAAACTATTAGTTGATGGGGGATACGGATTTGCAGCCACGAATAATTTATCTAAAGAAGCAATAGAAAAGGTCGCAAAAAGAGCATATAGAGTAGCAAAAGCCTCAGGAAGAACAATGAAAAAACCGATAGAATTAGCGGATGAACCTACATATGAAGATACAGTAATTACTCCGATGAAGATTGATCCATCTTCGGTAGATTTAGGAGAAATTGTATCAATGTTAATAGATGCAACAAAAGCAGCAGATATAGGTGATAATCGAATAAAGATAAGAAATTCAACTTATAGTCATTGGAAAGATCATATGGTTTTATGGACAAGTGAAGGTTCACGTATAGATCAAACTATTGCAGTTACGGGTGGAGGTGTCAGTACGTTGGCAGTTGAAGGAAGAGAGACACAGATAAGAAATTATCCATCTACAGTTAGAGGTGATTTAGCAACAGCGGGATTTGAACATTTTAAAGAAGCAGATATTGTTAAAAATGCACCAATAGCATCACAACAGGCTTTAGAATTATTAGTAGCCAAACAATGTCCGGAAAGAAATGATGCAACAATTATTCTTAAGCCAGCCCAATTATTCCTTCAAATACATGAAAATATGCATGGATTGGAAATGGATAGAGCATTTGATTACGAAGCTGCTTTTGCCGGAACTTCATTTCTAAAACCACATCTAGTGAATAATTTGATGTTTGGGAATGAATTAGTAACAATTAAGGCGGATGCAACTTTCCCAAAAGGGCTTGGAACATACTTTTACGACCATGAAGGGGTAAAAGCACAAAATAATAATTTGTTAATTGATAAAGGAAAACTAGTAGGGTATATGAGCTCTAGGGAAACTGCACCTCTAATGGGACTGTCTAGATCATCTGGCGCAGCAAGAGCATCTTCATATGATAGAATGCCGTTAATTCGAATGACCAATACGATATTAGAACCAGGGGATTGGAATTATGAGGAAATGATTGAAGACACAAAAGATGGATATATTTTTGATACTAATGTTAGTTGG
>JAOUKW010000186.1 GCA_029882335.1 Candidatus Heimdallarchaeota archaeon
TTTATGCGCATGCGGAGAAATCGCAAAAACAGAAGCGAGAATAAAAGTCCACATAGTTAAAAGAAAGTGGGGCAAACTCTACACTGTAATTCGAGGATTAGATCAAAGAGAATTTGACTTGAGAGATCTTTCAACCACGTTAAAAACAAAATTAGCTTGTGGTGGTTCTGTAAAGGGAGATCATATTGAATTACAAGGTAATCATGAATTTAGGATTTTACAATTACTTGAAAAACTTGGGTTTGATAGTGATACTATCGATTTAGTTAAGAAATAATATTCAAGATACTTGTTTTCTCTAAATTAGGATATTTTCATCGATTTTAGTATAGTTCGAGATTATATTCCTACTTTTTGTTGAAAAATAAAATTTATCTTGCACGAATTTTTCTAATAATTTCTGGTCTTGCTTTTTGCAAGGTGCGACTACCACAATGAACACATCTAATACGAGTTCCAGATAACAATTCATTTGGATTCATTACTCTTTTGCACGTGATATTTCTGCAAATATAATTTGTCATATAACTGAATTATCTTTTTCTTATATTTAGACTTTATTTTTTAGTTACTGTATATCTTAATTATTTTGAAAATTATTATTCCGTATTTTCATTAAGGACTTCTGTTTCTTCTTTGATTTCTTCCCATGTAATAATTTCAAGAATTAATTCACGAATAATTGAACCAACCTCATCCATAGAAACTCTGATTTGTTCAGTTGTATCTCTGTCTCTTATAGTAACTGTTTCATCTTTCAATGTATCATAATCAACAGTAATACAGAAAGGAACACCAACCTCATCATTTCTTGCATATCTCTTACCAATATTACCTGAATTATCATAAATAGCATCAATACCTTGATCTTTCAAATCCCAGTACAGATTTTCTGCAGTTTCATCCATTCCATCTTTTTTCATCAAAGGTGTTATTAATGCTTCCCAAGGTGCAATTGATTTTGGAAACTTAAACCAAGTCCATTCTCTACCTTCTGAAATATATGAATTCAAAAGAACTGCATAAACTAATCTATTCAAACCAAAAGAAGGTTCGATAACATGAGGAACAATATTTCCTTTTCCTGGTACATTAATTTGCATATTTGTTTTTGATTTCTCTGCATGTTTTATAAGGTCGTAATCAGTTCTATATGCAAGTCCAATACACTCAACAATACCAAAAGGAAATTGTATCTCAAGGTCATAATTTGCCTTTGAATAATGTGCAGTTTGATTTTCCAATAAATGTCTGAACCAAAATTGATCCTCTGAAATACCTAAATCTTGAACAAAAAGTGATTCTTTGAACATATAGTAAGCCATATATTGGTTGTGGATGATTTTATCGGTAATTCCTTGTTCCAAGGTCATTTTCTTTGGTTTACCATTTTTCTGTTGAGCTTCTCGGGTAAGAATTCTAACCTCGAAATCTTTTATATCGTCCCAATAAGTATGATTGTTAATTTCATCTGGGTCTACAAACATCTCAATCTCCATTTGTTCAAATTCTCGTAATCTTATCAAGAAATTTCTTGGAGATATCTCATTTCTATACGCTTTACCAATTTGAGCAACACCAAAAGGAAGTTTAGCCCTCATTGAATGTGATATCCGTCTGAAATTAAGAAATATGTTTTGAGCTGTTTCGGGTCTCAAATAACCCGTCTTATCTGATACTGGTCCAATAGTTGTTGAGAACATCATATTAAATTCTCTTGGCATGGTTAACACACCTTTACACGTGTTACATACAATATTTTTTTCCTTTATGATATCAAATAACTCGGCAAGTGATTTACCATCAACATTTATACCCACTTGTTCTTCAATTATGTGGTCTGCCCTGAACATTGATTTACAACCTTCACACTGAGTTAAAGGATCATTGAAAGATTCAAGATGACCTGAAGCTTCAAATACGTTTTCAGGAAGGATTGTTGAACCTGATATTTCATATACATTATTTTCTGCATTTACAAAGGCTTCTTGCCAAAGTTGAATAATATTCTGACGTATTGATTCACCAACAGGACCGAATTCATAGAACCCAGAAGGGCCATTATAAATTTCCGCTGAAGGAAAGATGATACCTCTTCTTAAACAAACATCGACAATATCTTCCTGTAGAGATTTTTTTTTCATTTTAGTCTTATCAGTATTTAATTTTCTTATAAATAAAAAAATACATAGATTACAGTTAATCAATTAAAAAATACATATTAAAATCTACAATTACCTGAGTTGATAAATTTCGTATTTTTCAAATAACAGTATTAGTAGGAAGCTTGAACATAACTATATCTGGTATAGATTAGAAATGATTATCCTCCACCAGACACCGGGAAAAATGATACCTTTAACCCATCTTCTTTGATTTGATAATCTAGACTTTGATGAATACCATTTACCATTATAATCGCAATTTCATCTACGTCATCCAAAAATTTACTGGCTACATATCTTAAAGTATCGTTTTCCTCAACCTCAACCTCAATTCTATCTCCAATAGGAGGCTTAGGATCTAGTTTCTCCCTTAACTTGGAGAAAAAACCTACATAAACCTTCATGATGAAACCTCTTGATTTATTCTTTTATTGGTAATAAATCCATGTCCCTTTAGATGCTGACCACCACAAAGTAAATACATTGTTTTGTCAAATATCGCAATTCTACTTCCAGCATGAGGAATGGCAAATTCTAAATTTCTAACAACATGATTGACAAACACATCACCCACTTCTTCAGAGCTAATATTCAAACGCTCAAGCAATTGCCCCATAGTTTCTCCTTCAATGAATTCTATATCTATACGAGAATCTTCTGTTGGATTTTGATTTTTTGCATATTTTCGTAACTTTCCAAAGAGATGTATATCAATCATAATATCAAATTATTTAGAATTTAAATAATCTTTTCTAAATTAGAAAGTTTTACTTCATTATTTAATCTAAATAATAAAACTATTTTATCAGTTGAATATATTACTATACTTCATATATTATTTATCTTCAGTTCACCTAATTAAGGGAAAATTACTTATTAAGGGTTTTAATAAAAAATTATGTTAAACATACATTTTTATGGAAAACTTAGAAAATATGCAATTGATCCATCACCCACCACAAATTCAATCAAAGAAATAAATTATGTCGAGAATGAAGTAATCGAAGAATTACTGCAACGTCTAAATATTCAGAACGATGAGGTAGGAGAGATATTCATTAATCATATAATTGCAGACCTAGAAACTATCATCCCTGCTGATCAAAGTAGAGTTGCCCTCTTTGAAAAAGGAATGAGATTAATTGATGGAGGTCAGTATATTAAAATGGATAGAAAGATTTTTTCAGTAGCCAAACAAAGGTTTAATCAATAAAATCAATTTATTCACCTATCATCCTTTTAAGAAAAATCACAATAACTTCAACCCGTTATACGTGCGATTTATTTATGAAATATTTAATATAAACAATGTTTTTGATTTGTACATCATATTATTAACATGAAAACCATATTTTAATTCGGATGATATTTAATGAAGCTGCGAAATAACTTGCAATTACATTTTTTTAAAGGTTTAATACAGAATCACCAAAAGGATCATTCAATTACCCTAGTAAATTAGGAAACCTGTAAAACCTAATTGTAGGATATATTATTTTGAACACCATCTATTGCATAATGAAAATTAACTATAATTTGTCTGGAGTTTAACTAGTACTAACATATCCAAGAATATTTGTAAAGAAAATTAACGTAGTTCCTTATAATTATCCATTCAAACATTATGTGGTTTTTAAGTAGGTAAAGTTAATAGAGATTGAAACTCATTTAATTTCGGTGTAGGTAATATGACTAATGTAGTGTGCATAAAATTTAATCATAAATTTGATATTAATACGAATAGTGAATTAATGATTAGTAAGCTACTGCACTCATTAAATAAGAAAATACTTAATCGAAGGCGATTATTTGATGTTTTGAATGGAATAGAAAACTGTAGACAAATAATAGGTTATGTATGGGATTGGCTTAATAACCAATTCGATTCAAGCATGTTACAAATTTACCCCCTAAATTTACAGTCGACAGGTCGGAGAACCGCGTTTTCCAAGTGGCGAATCTCGCAGTCATTTTTTTCTAGACCATTGATTGGAGGTCTGGAGATGATAAAAACATAACGGTCACAATTGACAAATACCTAGTAATAGGATTGAAACATAATCATATGAGCTGTAAATGGTTTTACACCACTACTAGTCACAATTGACAAATACCTAGTAATAGGATTGAAACAGGTTGAATGTTTCATCACTAATATGTTTAAGTCTTTGTTGTGTCACAATTGACAAATACCTAGTAATAGGATTGAAACATTTGTTAAGGTCGATCCAGTATTCCATCTCTCCGTTGGTCACAATTGACAAATACCTAGTAATAGGATTGAAACATACTATAATATAATTATGGACAAACAAAAAGAAATAGTCACAATTGACAAATACCTAGTAATAGGATTGAAACATCGGATTTCCCCAATTAATTGAATTCCTAAAAGTTACTAGTCACAATTGACAAATACCTAGTAATAGGATTGAAACTTTGAAATATTAGATAAATTAACTTCTAGAAAATTATCTGTCACAATTGACAAATACCTAGTAATAGGATTGAAACCCCATTCAAATTCTTGACATCCAGAACTACCTTCACGAGTCACAATTGACAAATACCTAGTAATAGGATTGAAACTGGGTTTTTTCATCTGATTTGTCTTGTTCTTTTTTTGGAAGTCACAATTGACAAATACCTAGTAATAGGATTGAAACACATTGTGGGTTAGTGTCTTGGTTTGCTTAACGATATAAAAGTCACAATTGACAAATACCTAGTAATAGGATTGAAACTTCCTAGGCTGATTACAGTCATGAGTATTAAAAATGAAGTCATCAAATAAGTCACAATTGACAAATACCTAGTAATAGGATTGAAACAATCGTGTATTGAAATCTCCCGTTGAATTGGGTTACGTCACAATTGACAAATACCTAGTAATAGGATTGAAACGAAGGTGCATGTGCTCTAACTATTACTTCAAACTCTAAGTCACAATTGACAAATACCTAGTAATAGGATTGAAACGATCATTATAGCTCTATGAATTTCCCGGTATCGATGAGTAGTCACAATTGACAAATACCTAGTAATAGGATTGAAACTCATTATTTGCATGATTTGTTTAAATTCATCCTTGGAAACGTCACAATTGACAAATACCTAGTAATAGGATTGAAACAGCGTTCACTGGAACGTATTTTTTGCCGTTCCATTGCAGTCACAATTGACAAATACCTAGTAATAGGATTGAAACTTGTATTAATAATCATCTATTGTGAAGTTATTTACTAAAGTCACAATTGACAAATACCTAGTAATAGGATTGAAACAGTTTATAAAAATTAGGTGGGTTATATTCTCCAATATGTCACAATTGACAAATACCTAGTAATAGGATTGAAACTTTTTCCACAAATTGTACCTGTACATGTACTCCCCATCTGTCACAATTGACAAATACCTAGTAATAGGATTGAAACGTTCTGCTTCTATAGTTATATGATGCAGGAAGATTGTGTTAAATTTTTCACAAAACAAGATCCTTTTTTGTGATCAAATTTACACAAACTTTATATCTTTCATTACTCAATATAATTTAATGTTAATATTTATGTTACCAGTAAAGAATTATAATATTGATTATGATTTATTTAAAGAACAAGTAGATATAGATTTTAATTTATATTCAAAAATCACACCATTGATGATTAATAAAAAACTTGTACATTTCATTGTATTAGAAATGAGAGATAAAAGATCCTTTCGCAAACTTTTGAAAAAGTTTGGTTTAAGATTAGCCTCATGCTATGCTATTGAGAGATCAAATACTTATACAAGTTGGAGAAATTATCACTGTGAACGTGCAGATAATCATGAATGTTCATTAAGAGGACTGAACTAAGTAAACTCAATAAATTTAGTAAATAACTTCACAATAGATGATTATAAAGAGAAAATGCAAGAAATTCATGAAATATTAGAAGTAAACAGTTATTAAAACACATAATTTAATCATTTTTAATATCGGGGCATGCTTAACTTACATATGAGGATATATTTCTTGGTCACAATTGACAAATACCTAGTAATAGGATTGAAACACACCTTAGAGATAATGTTGAGATTACAAATGATGTCATCAGTCACAATTGACAAATACCTAGTAATAGGATTGAAACAATGGAGTTTATTAGACATGCAAAAGAGTTTATCACTGGTCACAATTGACAAATACCTAGTAATAGGATTGAAACAACTGATCTGCAAGATCTATATAGTCTTTAGGAATATCGGTCACAATTGACAAATACCTAGTAATAGGATTGAAACCTGTTTTGTCGCTTCTCTTTCATATCTTTTATTAAATCAAGTCACAATTGACAAATACCTAGTAATAGGATTGAAACAAGTTACGAGAAATAGGAAAACCACTGATGATGAAACAATGTCACAATTGACAAATACCTAGTAATAGGATTGAAACAAAACCTGAATAAAGTGATCAATGACCGATTTAAGGAGTCACAATTGACAAATACCTAGTAATAGGATTGAAACGTAGCTACATTATCCCAACTACTTTTTAATGTTGTTAAGTCACAATTGACAAATACCTAGTAATAGGATTGAAACAACTAAACTAAATAGTAATTTAGTAGCTTATAGCTATAGTCACAATTGACAAATACCTAGTAATAGGATTGAAACTATTGCTACTAATTTAACCTTATTACATTCAGAATTAGTCACAATTGACAAATACCTAGTAATAGGATTGAAACACTTGGGGCTGGACAATCGACCCAGAACATATACATGAGGTCACAATTGACAAATACCTAGTAATAGGATTGAAACTTATTATTTCCTGTTTAAATTGTATTTCTGTCATGCTAGTCACAATTGACAAATACCTAGTAATAGGATTGAAACAAAGTGCTTTCAGATGTTAATACAAGAAATATGCTTTTCAGTCACAATTGACAAATACCTAGTAATAGGATTGAAACGTCACACGGTCTGTATGTGCTGGGACGTGTACATGTTCATGTGTCACAATTGACAAATACCTAGTAATAGTATTAACATGTAACGAATGATTTTAGTAAATTATATAATTCATTACAGAAGGTAAACCTAACTTACTCACTTATTTACCTTATTCTGATATTAGACCTAACAATTATGTCTATATTCTTATATGATGGAGATAAAATTATTGCATTCTCTGGAACGTATTATTCGGATGATTTGCCAGTCCGAGACGTGCATACTGGAATCACCGGTGTTAGAAAGAATTATCAAAGACAGGGAATCGCCACCTATCTTAAGATAAAAACAGTGAATTACTATTTACAAAATCATGAATCATTTCAATATATCGCCACTCAAAATGCAGGATCTAATGAAGGGATTTTGAAGATCAATTATGAATTAGGCTTTAAACTCGATAGAATCGTTGAAAAATACGAGGGGGATCTAAAGGGGATTGAAAAATTATTGTATGAGTAGTATTGTTATATATTTCAGTCTGAATTATAGACTAACAATTTATTCTAACAACCTAACCATGATTTGAATTAATTTTTCATAGAATAACTTTGATTTCATGAAAATAACAGTGAGATTAGATCATATTGCTCATTTATTAATAAAAGCCCAGTTATTATAGTAATTATACTTCCGATATAATTCCAAACATTGACTTTATTTGCAACCTTTCTAATCAGCT
>JAOUKW010000581.1 GCA_029882335.1 Candidatus Heimdallarchaeota archaeon
TCTTATTTTACAAGAAGATTTTGTATTATTCTAAAGATATTAACAAATAGAATATTAACAAATAGAATATTAACAAATAGAATATTAACAAATAGAATATTAACAAATAGAATATTAACAAATAGAGTATTAACAAATAGATTGATATCAAGAGATAATATTCAGGTAATTTGTTTTTCAATCACAGGTTGTAATATAGATAGGTCTTTGACATGAATTATTAAACGTAAACTGGAAAGTATTAAATATCTCTTTTTAGGCACTTTGAGATGGTAAGTTACCTTTATTATTTTCCTCCCAATTCTAAGCTCATTTTCTTTATTTAACTTCAAATATATTGACTGATAAGAAGAAATTAAATATCTATATGGTTTTCAAATAAATAATACTCGGGAAATTATCCATAAAAGCAACATCCAATTCATCATTTTTAAAGTTAATGTACTTTTCTTTTTTTTATCCATCTCATTCACCAATTAAACACGAAAATGTGCATAATAAGCCCCTATACTTAAAATAACAGACATAATACTGTTTATTAAGTATATAATCCAAAATCCATTTTCATATTCATTTTTTTGACTCACCTCTCCCATCAGAAAAATAAAACTTATCTTATTCAATAAACTATCACTACTTTGATCAAATATTTGAATATCATAATTGTCATTAACCACTGTTAGAAATGTAATAAGAGTACCAATAACAAATATAATCTTTTAGTATTATCTTCACTTAACGTTTCATCATCGAATTAAGTACAATTGCAAATGCAATAGATAGAACGGCACCTAAAGATTGAACTGTAGAATTTAAAAATACAATTATAGAACTAGCAAATGTATATAAATATGTCATTTCAAAGAATTCATGAATAGGTGTGAGATTAAAATTACCATGACTATATTTTTCTTCATATACTGTATTATCAATTAATTGATTGGGATATGTAGCATCATGTACCTTTATTTTTTTATTAGATTTATATATTAAATTAAGTCCAATCATAACCCAAATTACCAAGATAATCACACTCCAAATATATATCTGATAAATAACATATTGAGCATAAATGTTATATATTCCTGATATAATTATACTGACACCAAAATAAGCAATAATACGATATTTCTCTCTTAATATAATAAAATTCTGATATTCTTTTCTATCATCTAATTGACTTTTGTCTAAGAATTTATAAAAAGATAGGGCAATAAATAAGGAAGAAGTTGCAAAAAAAAATCGTCAAGTAAGAGCCTATCAGCCTAAGGAGAATATATTTACTTACAATGATTGGTGTGTAAATAGCATAAGTTGTTAATGCAATATAAATCAGGATCATGGGAATCGCTATTTTTACACTATTTTTATCTCTAAGCAAATTAAGTTCATCTTTCATATTAATCACTAAATTTTTTATATTCTAATAAACTAAATACTCCCTACATTCATAAATGCAAAGGTTAGGGAAAAAAATGCATAAAATAACCACCAATCTTATTCTTATTTAACTCGACCACTTGCGACATTAATAGTTTTCTAGTCTAATCTCTTAAATCCTTAAATGTTGTCAGGTATTGTTGATATGATTTTGTGAAAATTTTCAATCCAATAAATAAACATAGGAGGTATCCTATATTTATAAGTTTTGAGAAAACAGTATCAATATTGAAATCAATATACTGGATAGAAAAATAAACCAGAAAAATAGACTCTACACTATAATTAATTGGTTTGTATCGATACTAATAACTATCTAATTTATAGATTGTTTAAAATGTCTACATGATTGATCCATTTATTAATACTACAAATAGATACATGAAAATAATTTGTGATGGGACCACTTTAAGTAATAATTTTAATTGAAATAAAATATTTAATTCATCCTCATTCGTTTTATCAATATTGAGAGAAATTAATTCAGATATTCTTCTTAGTTCGTATATCACA
>JAOUKW010000582.1 GCA_029882335.1 Candidatus Heimdallarchaeota archaeon
TTCTGAAATATCTTCTTTATCTATTAACTTCATAACGTTTTGAAGATAATTATCAATATTTGATTGATGAATTCGATCAAGTATTGTAGTATTTGAATCAACAATTGATTTTGATTGTTCAATGTACTTTTCGATTTCTAACTGATGGCTATCAATTTTACCAGTATAATGGGAAAGATTTTTTTCCTTGACAAAGGTTTTAATCTCATTCATCAATTCCTGAAGTTCATCTATATTTCCAGCTAATAATTGAATTCTACCTCGTATTAAATTGGTTTCAATGAATAGATAATCAATATTATAATTAGAAGATATTTCTACTAATTTATCTAGAATCTCATAAATATCTCCAATAATTAATTGGTTCCCTGTCGCTTTTAATTCATAAATATGTAATTGACACATTCCCATTAGTGCCTGAATTTGAGTAAGCAAATCAACTTTTTCTGAAATTATTTCCAAATATAATTGATAGGATAATGCAAGATCAGGAATCTTATAGCTTTCTGACAATTTGATTGCTTCATTTAGCTTATGATATATGTGTGCTGATTTATTATATTGCTCTATTTTCTCAGATTCAATTACTTCAATCTTCATTTTTTCATTATGATGGTAGTATGATTCACCTTGCTCTAGCTTTCGTTCCACTTTTAAGGTTATATCCAAAAATTCATCACAGGAAACACATTTTAATATGGGTATTAATTTAGGTTTTTCTTTAATTATCCTAATTGGTTTAAGATTGATACTATTATAAACTTGAAAACTATCTTTTCGATCGACATTAAATTTATTTTTCCCTTCTTTAATTTCAATAAGTAATGTTAAAAGATGTTTTGCAGGTTCAATATTTTTAGTTGCTGCATTGTAATAATCAGATACATTTGGATCTAATAATGATTGTTTAGAAGCTTCAACATAATTCTTAACTTCCATTATTAAATTACTTATTATCTCAGTATAAGGATATCTAATTCCAGTACTTACATCATTAATATAAATGGAATATTCAGGGAAATTTATGTCATTATATTGCTTTAAATCTTTTAAAAGCTCAATAGATAGATTAAATGCAGTATGTACTTCCATTTCTGATAAAATATCTTTTTTCTCTAGTACTGATATAGATGATTCTAAGAGACTAATACTATTAGAGATTGTTTTATGAGAAGGAAACTTGTAATTCTCATCAACAACATCTAAATGACTAATTTCATAAAAATAATCATAATCAATTTGATTTTGCAGATACTTCTCTAAAATGATGATGATCGAATTTATAATTTCACTCAACCCTCTATCTACGGAAAATTCTAGTAATGCAAATGAGTTACCATACCTAGGATTATTCATATTATCATCAATCTTTACTAAAAGTACTTGTAATACTGATATGAAATCAATTGAACTCGTTTTTGTACCTTCATAGTTTTGCAATCGTATTTGATAAGATATATTGTTTATTATTAATTTATCAATTATCTTAGAAATTACCTTTATTACTTTATTTTTATCTGTAGATGATATTCCGTTAGGGTCTTCATCTATGTTTTTCACTTTATGTAGATGGGCTGTTAATGTATGTATTTCTTTAAATTTATTGAATGAATTAGATAGCGAAATTTTATCATTTACATTATTATTCACACATATTGTTTACGTGTTGTTAATTTAAACCTTATTTATCATTAATTTAATTTTGAATATATTTGTAATACTCAATATCAAATTGCAATTTAACTACTAAACACCAATTTACCCTCAATGTATGTTTTAACTACTCTATTTCTACCATCAAATGGGTCTCCATTAAATAACAGTAAATCTGCATCCTTACCTGCTTCAATGGAACCAACACGATTGTCAACTCCAAGTATTATCGCTGGATTGATAGTAATGGTCTCCATCGCCTTTTCTTCTGGTAATCCCTCTCTAATGGCAAAGATAAC
>JAOUKW010000583.1 GCA_029882335.1 Candidatus Heimdallarchaeota archaeon
TCTCTTTGGTAGAAAAGATAAATTTCCTTTTCTTAGATTTATTGATAGAATAGAATCATCTACAGCATGATAATTTTTGTATATACATCAATTTATGACTCAATTTACAATTCAGTAGTTTTTAAACTGAAATTACAATAGTTCATAATCTAGCATTACTTATATGTTAATGCTAGAAGAACTAGGTCACACCCTATATTGAATAGAATGACTGAAGGCTCAATTATCTAATATAGATCAATGAGACGTTCTAATCTCCAATGGAGATACGTTAGTACTCAAAGTTAAATTACAATAACTTTGTGAGTGATCGGCTAATGTTAAATAACACGGAAATCCTGATTTCGATGAAACCGAATGGGTTGAGAAGCAGAAAGAAGCCACAGAATGAAGACCCTGCTAATCCCACATTACAAGTGTGGGAGTCTGGCGACAGCAGGCATGGTTTGGGCTGAACGTGTGTATGTATATACAAAAAAGATCATGTATAAATCAATTCTAGTTGAAGTACTCGGTTTGTCTAACCAATTAATTCCGATTATATTAAATTAAATCAAAAATTGATATCTCTATTATGCATTGGTGTTTTTATTATTGATTTTTTCAATTATTTTTGACTCAAATTCAATCATAATTCCAATAGTATATATTTGCAATCTGTATATTGTCAACTATGGTTATACATAAAGTAAAAATAAATCATCAAATTTTCCGCAAATCACTTATCATCTTCTGTTTATTTTTAGTCTTATATGCAACTTATACATTTCAAAATTTCAACAAACCGGATGTAATTAGATTAGTTGAAAGTGAAGAATATCAGTTTGAATTTACTACTTATCTACAAACTCAAAATAGCATGGATTTAGATGAGTTAAATGAATTTTTTGCTATACATAATCAAGTTGAAATAAAACTACAATATTATGGAGATGTATATTCTCAAATTACAAATGAATCAAAATATTCCTATGTAATTGATAATTATATTGATTATGAAATAACGTATGAATTAAATATCAATCCTGATTTAATTGATCCAAGAATTAAAAATGAACTTAATACGACTGAATTAACTAATAAATTAAGGGGAGAGATATATGACCTTTGGTCAGACAATTCATCCAATTTTGATGTAGAAGTGTTGGGCAGTGGAATATATACTAACCAACTTCAATACAATAAAAATGATGTTTCATATAGAGAAATACTTCAAGATGATTTTTATTTGGATTATATTTCTATTCAAATTTTAATGATACTTATTTGGTTAGTTACAATCCCAGTTATATACAAACGGGTCTATGAGTTATTTGAATTCTTGAGAAAGAACAATCATATTAGAACAGGTTCCACTCCTGTAAATCAAAGAACTAAAATAAAATGGTTTAATATATATCTACGAATTTATTTTATTTTGTTAATTGCATTCATTATCTTGAATGTACTAATAAAAACATTATCTCCTTATAACATATTATTATCTTTAAACTTCAGCATCATACCAATTCTTCATACTGTTATATTTTTTGCAGTCTTTTATCAAACCAAGAATTTGAATTTTGTAAAAGTAGTTTCAAGTTTCTTTGGTTTCATAATTGCTTTATTATTATATCTGTATTTTATAGGATTTCATTTACTTATACATGTATTCATGATATATGTAATTTATTTGGCTTGTTTTTCTTTGGGTAATTTCATTTTCTTTGGTTCGAGAAATTCCATTTCTGATACTGAAGATATCAATTCTCTAACGAGAAGTGAGTTTAACCAAATTACAAAAACAATTTATATTGATGAAAATTTTATTCGATTTGTTACATCCTTGGTATTGGCGATATCTGTAGTTTCCATTTCTATCTCAATAAGCTTTGATATCGATTTTAATATAATTTCAGGAAGTAATTATCAGGATCTAATATTCTATCTGATCTATCTGATCCTTGTATT
>JAOUKW010000187.1 GCA_029882335.1 Candidatus Heimdallarchaeota archaeon
AATGAAGACCCTGCTAATCCCACATTATATGTATGGGAGTCTGGCGACGGCAGGCATGGTTTGGGCTGAACGTGTGTATGTATATACAAAAAAGATCATGACGAATGGAATATTTGAATGTATAGATATCTATATTGAATTCCTATTATTGAATTTAGATGCGAATGCTATTAGAGAAAATTACCACCTTATGAATTAAAATGATACAATCGTAAGTAAATGTATGTTCGATCCTGGTATAATTTAGAAAAAAATACTAATAAAATCAATATGACTTTATAAAAAATAAATCCACAAGTACAAGGATGCTAATTATTATAGTTATACCAAAACATATAGTCTAGGATAACATGTAGGTATCCCAATTTTCTATATAGTAGGATAACAAATATTACTATAGCTCCTCACAATTTTACGACTTTTTATGTAGATGTCGTTCCCCAGCCAACCCACTCAGTAATTGTTGGAGGAGCTGCTGAAGTTTTCCTTTAGGAACAATTACTTTTCATTTACCTACAACCAAATTGAGCTACAACCATCAAACACCATCATTTGAATGTAATAACTTTAATCAATTTTTTATATAATTAACAATATACCTAAATTGAATTTATAGCCATATTACACCAATTATACCAATACATCGATAATTAATCATTTGTTCGTATACATTATATCGATATTTTTTTCTAGATTCTCCATCACTATGAGACGACTTTCGATTGAATGCAATCAATCAATCAATCAATATATAGCATAGAAATATTGGAGAGATATAGATTGTACTCAATTAAGTTAATAATCACCCTATAACATATTGAATAAGATTGTACAATAGATAGCTGGAAAAAACAAGAATATCAACCATAACCTAGCACAATCAACAGAGAATAGATCGATTACCAAGCCAGTAACTCAAATTTGTTTGGAGACCCCGTAAGCACACTACCTTAAACATATCGCGTAATCAATTCATTATAAGAGCTTAATTAATTGTGTAACTAAAAGGAAATACAAGGAAACACAACTATCAAATCAATTAAATAATTACCAAATAAAACTCAAAATTCATTACAAAATATATTCCCAAA
This sequence comes from Candidatus Heimdallarchaeota archaeon, assembly GCA_029882335.1. GTDB lineage: Archaea > Asgardarchaeota > Heimdallarchaeia > Heimdallarchaeales > Kariarchaeaceae > JAOUKW01. The sequence goes on from JAOUKW010000187.1 coordinate 1,092, forward strand.
ACAGTTCGTAGTCGAACTACAATTATATCCCCTAGGAATTATTCAATTGTAGGTGTTCATATTACTAGAATCCTTATTACCGGGTGCCTAGGACAAATTGGTACCGAACTAATGCCTTTATTACGTAGTAAATACGGGAAGGATAATGTTATTGGATCAGACATTTCCCAGCCTTCCGAGGATTTTATCAATCAAGGACCATTCACATATTTAGACGTTACCAACCATCAAAAAACCAAGGATATAATCAAAGAATTTGATGTTGACTGGATTATTCACAATGCGTCTCTCTTATCTGCAGCAGGAGAAAAAAATCCTCAATTGGCAATGCAAGTAAATATCCGCGGTTTTGAAAACATATTGGAAATCGCAAAAAATAAAGAATTAAGGCTATTGTCACCATCTAGCATTGCTGCATTCGGTCCTTCAACACCAAAGCTAAATACACCAGATTTTACGGTTATGAGGCCCACAACAATATATGGAATATCAAAAGTATATGTCGAACTGCTTGGTGAATATTATCATACCAAATGGAACACAGATTTCCGATCACTTAGGTACCCCGGCATCATATCTAATAAAACTATGCCAGTTGGTGGAACAACAGACTATGCAGTGGAGATTTTTTATGAAGCTTTGAAACATAAATCATATACATGTTTCCTTGAACCAACTACAACTCTACCAATGATGTACATGGATGATTGTCTTACTGGCACAATTCAATTACTAGAAGCAGATGAACAACAACTCAACCAACGAACATATAATTTAGCTGCAATTTCCTTCAATCCCCAACAACTAGCAGATGGTATCAAATCATACATACCTGATTTTGTAATAAAATATTTACCTGATTTCAGACAATCGATCGCAGAAACATGGCCACAATCTCTGGATGATACTCATGCTCGAAAAGATTGGAATTGGCAACATCAATTTAACTTGGAAAAACTGGTAAGCATTATGCTCAGTAGTTTATCTGAGAAATTAGAAATCCCTCTTGTAATTAATTGATATACATGAGGAATGAGGAAACTTATTTATTACAATTATTGAAAGATTTGGACATTAATTATACAGATAGTATTTTAAATTCAGATAAAACAATCTTTGAAAATGACCATTTAATCAGTTTAGACCTTAAGCGATCAAACATCAGGAAAATACCTGCTGAATCTTTGGTGCATTTTCCATATCTAAGATGGATATCACTAAAGTTTAATGAGATCTCAACCATATCTCCCCAACTATTCAGTACCAATTATCGCTTAGAAACGGTCATCCTTGACCATAATAAATTAACATCACTTCCACCAGATCTTTTTAAGCCGTTAAGTAAACTTCGAAAAATTTCTATTAGGTTTAATGAACTTGAACAATTACCAGAGGAATTATTTCAATTCAATACCAATCTAGAATTCATTGATTTTACCTACAATTATCTGACAGAATTACCTAATAATATTTTTCAAAATAATCTCAAATTAAATTGGTTAGATCTAAAGAGAAATCGAATTACCTCAATTCATCCTGCATTACTGAGAAAACTACAGCAGCTACAGTACCTCAACCTCCAGGTAAATGTATTAACCCACCTAGAAGAAACTTGTTTTGCTAAACTCAATAAACTAGCAGTAATTCATCTCCAACACAATAGAATAAAAAAATTACCACACAATTTATTTTACTCAAATATCAATCTCCTTGCAATATATCTCAATTACAATTTAATCACCTCTATCTCTGAAAATCTATTTAATCGACTTGAACTATTAAGGGAAGTTAATCTTGATTATAATAAAATCAAGAATATTGCAGAATACACCTTCAATAATAATCCGATGTTGGAGAGAATATCATTAATACAAAATTCATTAAATGAATTACCCCCAAAATTATTTTACAATTTACCAAATCTGATGTTTGTGAAGCTATCAGAAAATAAACTTAAAAAATTACCAGATCAATTATTCAATAATAACACCAATTTAAAACAACTATATTTAGATAATAACCAATTGTCAAGCCTTCCAACGACAATATATCAAAATACTCGACTTCAACAATTAATTCTTGATGGAAACAATTTAGATACAAACCACCCCGAAAATTTGATGAACAATAAAGCCATAATGCTATTTTTCAATACAATGAGGTTACGTCATCCATAAACAAAAATATGTTTTTTGACATTTTTGTATTTACTGATACAACAGTAAAAGGGAAGGTTTTATTTTGAATAATATAAATAGCCATAAGATGAGTCAGGTTCAGTATTTTCTAACGTCTGATGAAGCAAAATTAAATTGGTATTCATGGACCAGCAAAACACCATCTAGAGCATGTAATATCTACATACATAATAGCTTCACACATTGTATGGAAGGTAGTTATCTCGCAGAAGAGTTAGCCAATAATGGAATCATAACCTATGCATTTAACCTCAGAGGATGGAACATGGAAAACTCAGAATATCCTGAATTTAGCGGTTGGGAAAGAGATATTGAAGATATTGCTAATTTTATTCAATTCGTTCAGACATTGCATCCGGACCTACCTTTAATTCTATCAGGACACGGAACTGGAGCATTACAATCTTTATTGTACTTAAGCACTAATCAAAACATCATCAAAATTGCACTCATTAGCTCCCCATGGATAAGTATGAAGATATCATTCCCGGGATCACTAAAATTATCAAAAACAATCTTTCCGAATAAATCATTTGAAGCACCATTTACACTAGAAATTCTAACCCATGATAATGATATTCTTGAGACATACTATCAAGATAAAGAAAAAGGTTTTCGAAATCATAACTTTACTGCAAAATGGTATGGAGATTTACAAAAACAACAAGATCTAATTAAAGAAACCGCAGCTAATATCACCACACCTGTAATTATGCTACATGGAGGTCAGGATTTAATTATTGACGATACGGAATCTCAGAAAGTATTTGATCAACTTCAGAGCAATCCAAAGAAATGGGAATATTATCCTAGATTTTATCATGATGTTTGGAATGAGGATAAAAGAGAAGAGAGTCATAACCACTGTATTCAGTTCATTAACTCAATACTAAATTGACCCATTACACTGTAAATTTGATTTCAGATTCATTCGTTAAATCCTCTAAAAGGAATTGAAAACCAATAAAACGATGATAAGTCGCATTTTGATCTCGACGATAATGATAACCAGTTGAGTGAAATCCCATTCTACACCATAATCTGATTGCCTGTTCATTATCGGCTTTGCTTTCCAACCAAACTGTTTTTACAGAAGTATGATTTAATATCAATAACAAAGCCATTTTGGTGATTTGTTGACCATAACCTTTTCCGATATAATCAGGTCTAACAACAATACCAAACATGACAATATCATTGTCCTCTGTTTCGGTTATAGTACATCTTGCGATTAACATATTCTTAGAATCGCGAACAGAATACCAATGAATCCATGGTTTTACATTGGAACTCATCCATCGATCTTGCATTTCTTTAGAATTAAACTGGAAATTCGCCCACAACAAATCAGAATTTTCGAACTTTGGCCAACGAACTAATTCGGCTAAATCTGATTGTTTCAAAGGAGCAAGTATTAAATCCCGGTACGAGGTTACTACTTGTTTATACATCGATATCCTCATCTTCAGACAATATGTAATTATAATAGGTTTATAATAAATAAACGAAATTGTATTCAAATTTACTAGAAAAAGATTTGAAAAATCTGCAATTACTTGATTACAAATGATATTGTATTAATTTTTAATTAAGTATATCACTATTATACCAAATTATAGAAATATATATTATATATTCAACTAATCATTTGTACAATAACCACATCACAATACCACAAACACATGTTGTTTTTTTTTATTATTCAACTAAAATATTTAAACATATAAATTTAATTGTTTAACATATTGTTTGTTTAACCAATAAGTAAAAAAAGTAAAATTTTTCCCTACACGATGATTTTTATTTTTCTTATATAGATTACCTTAATAAGTATGATTGTCCATATAAACATACAGGAAAGGAGAAAACCGGTCTTCAACAGACGTAACCACCCTAATTCTCTACGGAGAAAATCTTTTGAACCGGCCCATCCGCGAGAAACCCGAGTCTTTGATCAAATTTGGTCATGTCCCCAGCCAACCCGCATCGGTTTCGAGTTTTTCTCCTCGAAATTCGTCGGATGGCCCTTTCCATTTTTTTTTACAACTTAATTCCATAAATTTGTACACTATAAATATCTTCCGCTATTAATTCACTTAAGATTCGCAATAAACTACCCAAACTACTTATCTCTTTATTCACCCCAATAAGTACATATAGGTTTGTAGATCCAAGTATATCACCATCCTCCAACTGATCTACACCAAATTGCTCAAATAAAAAGGTATTTTGATATTCATTTGTACTTATATCCATAACCATTAACGACATTGGATGCTGCATCCCCCACTCATAATCTGTTTCAGTAATATGATTGACTCTGGTTAATTCAGGAATTAAATCTCCATATTTTTCCTGAAATATATCTCCAAAAATGGCCACTCCCTCTCGGATCATATCGGACATCTGAAATAAAAACTCAGTTCCCTTCATTTCAACTATGATAGGATATTCCCATGTTGAAATATATTGAACTCCAGTTAAAATCCCCTGTAACTCAAGTTCTATCTGGGTCAAGAGTCTTTGACTTATTGTAATTAATGTGTCATCAACAAATTCCCTATCCATTTGTACTATTGTTAGAAGATGATTTGTGGCTTCTTCCATTTTATTCAACCGTACGTAGGTATCTGCAATCACATAATGAAAATGAGCCTTATGATATTTAGAACTTTTTTCCAACATATCCAACCCCAATTTTGTCCCTTGAATAAGATCATTCCATAATTCTGCTCGAATGAATATTTCTAAAAACCTCGCAGGACGAAGTGGTAACCAATATTCTACAGGTAATAGTTTAAACCACCTCATTATTAATTCAAATCCTCTCTCAATTAGCAATCTACGTTTGGTTGCATTGTTGGAAAGAGTAAACTTACCATACCAAAACAACCCATTAAATAATCTAACAAAATCACGAATATAGGAGGCATAGTATACTGGATCATCGGTGGGTGTTATATCACTTAAAATATAAACCATATTCTGAAGTTCCAACATCCGGTCTAGTACATTATCACTTATCTGCTGATTATTCGATGAACCAAGTACTAGTTCACACTCAACTAAAATTACAAGAACTGTTGCTATCATATCAACTCTGGGAAAATCCCCAGCTAATTTCATATCTTCATTGGGACCCAATAAATGAGCCTTACGATCCTCACTTGATGCAATGTTATGTATCCTAGTTTCCATTCTTTCAAAAAGTTGCTTTAACTCACCATGAATAGTTTCAAATAATTGAGATGAGATCGCGGAAAATCCAATAAATGCATAGCTTAAGGCTAAATGTGCTTTAATCTCTAATTGCCGAAGCTTTGCATGTTCTGTTGTTCCATTTTCTTGAATTAAAGAATGTAACCAGCTAATAGCCTGACCAAGAGCTCCATTTTTAATATAATAGATAGATAGCCGTAACTTGGTCAATACCAATGCCCATTCAACATCTAATTCCTTACTTAACCCATATCCTAGGTCTAGTAACGTATGAGCTTCAGTAAAATTGTATTCTACAGAAAGAAAATGCATTTTTTCCATCGCTAAAGAACTCAAAGCTACAGCTTGTTCTGCATCATTCAAATGAGTTAAACCAAGCATCTCAATTATCTGAATCAATAACCTATTATCTTTCATTAATTGTTTGGAGAGCTGTTCTCTTTTCTCATCCCTACTTTCAAATTCATCAGACATTACCAGAGGAGGTTTTGAGATATCATGGATCGTATCACAATTATCACAAATTTCAGTAATTAGATCAACATCGCAATTTCTACATTTTGCAACTGGAATTTCCAAATATACACCATTATGATACTGAATTATTGGAATAAAACAAGATATACAATAATTAGGTTGATCTTCTCCTGCACTTTGTTGGCAAGCACTACATTTTGTATTCAATATATGGTAGTAATTAACTTAGTTTATTTGATTTACGAAATATCTCATTCCAATATCATTGAAACATTGTTAATAAGAGTTCAAACAATTTAGCACTCCTATTTTTGATTAAATTAATATAATTACTATTGCTCTAGCAAATCAATTAAAAATTAACTGTGATTCAATGAATTATTAATGAAAATTGCTAATTTTATTGATATATTATTTAGCAGAATAAACTACATCATTACATATGGATTTATCCTAATTCTATTCTTATATCTACAATTACCATATGTGGTCTTTCATTCATTTACAGAAATTTATAGCATAATAATTGCATTTTCTATTTTTTTAATAAGTAGACATATTGAGATTCATGATGTGAAGGATAAATTACTTGTACTACTGGGTAAATCTTTTTTTTATGTTGGAATTCTTGATTTATTTCATACTTTTGCCTATCAAGGAATTAATATTAGCGGATATTCAAACCCAAATCTATCCACTCAAATTTGGATAGCTACGAGGTATTTTCAATCAATTTCCATATTAATTATTTTCCTAACGATTAACAACAATATTCATTCCAAATTGTATGACATTTTATTCCAAGTAAGTTTTATCAGCCTGATATCAT
>JAOUKW010000584.1 GCA_029882335.1 Candidatus Heimdallarchaeota archaeon
CTCAGTTGATTGCTCTTTTGTGTTTATTAAATGCATCTAAACAATTGAACAACATAATTGATCAAAAAGACATCTCCAGCTATAAAACTTGTATTGAAGGTTTAACTATGACAAATGGAATTTCAAAATCAATGATGAATTTGGTAGATAATATATTTGAAGCGATTATGCGTAATTATATGCTTACTTTTACTTATAGTTATTAATTATCCCTCAATAATTCAGTTCCAGAAGTTTGGTTTCCATCTTTTGTGGAATCTGTTTGGGTAAATGCAAGGAATCTGTTTTGAATACCCCATCCATTTATTAATTTAATTACATCTGTAGCTAGTAAATCAGTCAGATCAGATCCCTTTAGTATTTTATTTCTAATTCTTGTACCTTCATAACGGTTGCGATCATATAACTCGGGTTGTAATATAGGTATTCCAGCTTCAGAGATTAATTGATTTGTAAAAGGATTATTACCAAAATATACATTAATTTTAGGACAATATCTTAAAACATGAGGAACCCAAATAGCATTATCCATTATATCAGGTACGCAAATCAACCAATACTTATTTGGATTTATATTTTGTTCTTGAAGGGACAATCTTAGCATTTCCAGTCGCTCTCCTGCAGTAAAAGGATTTTTAAGTGAATGGCTTAATTGGGCTGCTGCAATTACGATGACCAATTCATCTACTTTTTCTAATGAGCTCTGGATTAAATGAACATGACCTAAATGTGGGGGTTGGAATCTACCAATAATTAATCCCCTTTCTTTCATAGTTAATGTATCATTAATACAAACTTTAGATTATCGATTATATCATATCTTTATGATATAATTAAAAAAATTAGTTTGATAATAATGATGATAAATTACTTTGCAATTGTTGAAGTGTAAATGGTTTTTGCATAAATCTTACTTTTGGATTATTCACAAGATTTTCAATTAAAGTAGAATCTGCATGCCCACTCATTAATATGATAGGTATTTCAGGATGGATCTCTCTAATTTTAAAAAATACATCCATCAAAGGCATACCTGGCATAGTTAAATCTAATAGTATACCATTAATTTGTACTGAAAATTCTTGAAAATATTTAATTAAATTTTCTCCATTTTCTACTAAGATAGTTTGTATAGACAATCGATTCAATAGACTAGCACTAACTTTTTGAACTAATGGCTCATCATCACAAATAATCCATTTACCACAGAAACTCTTAACAGCAAATTCATTGATTTCTTCTTTGATAATAATGGATTCCTCGTTTATAGGAAATAATATTTTGAAAGAAGTTCCTTTATCTACAATCGAATCCACATGAATGTATCCATTTTGACTCCGAATTATTCCTTGAACTACAGATAATCCCAACCCTCTTCCCGTTGATTTAGTTGTGTAAAAGGGATCAAATATTCGCTCTAACTGATCCTTTGTCATACCCATACCACTATCCTCTATTTTTAATTCAAGATATTTACCTGGTTTATAATTATTATCATATAATTCAAATTGGCTTAAAAAATCAATATCTGCATTTATTATTTGGGTATGAATTGATATATTTCCTTTTGATGTAATTGATTCAGAAGAATTTATTACTAAATTTAGAATTATTTGTTTTAACTGAATTTCATCTCCATAAATATTTGCATTTTGTGAATTGAGAGAATAATTTATATTAATTTTCTTTGAAACTGAAAGATTTATAAAATCAAACATATCCCCAATTAGTGAGTCTACATTCAGTATTTTTCTATTTAATTTTCCTTTACCTGCAAAGGAAAGTAATTGTTTTGTGAGTTCAGATATATTTATTGAGGACTTTTCAATTTCTTTTAGATGAGGATATGTATCGTGATCAGATGGAGTAATAGATAATAACATGGAGGCATTACCCAAAATACCAACTAACATATTATTAATATCATGTGCAATACCAC
>JAOUKW010000188.1 GCA_029882335.1 Candidatus Heimdallarchaeota archaeon
AAATCTATACTCCTGAATTAACTGGTTCAATTTTACCCGGAATAACCAGAAAATCAGTAATTCAATTATCTAAGGATATAGGATATAAGATTCATGAATCCAAAATTAGTATAGAATCAATCATTGAAAGCATTAAATCGGGTAGTTTAACAGAAGTTTTTGGTATTGGTACTGCTGCATCGATTGCACCTGTTGGTAAATTGAAATACAAGTCCAATATATATCAAATTAACAATAATGAAATTGGAAAAATAACCCAGTCTCTATACAATGAATTAACAGGCATTCAATATGGGGAAGTTGAAGATAGACACGGTTGGTTATACTATATCGATTCATAATCATATTGGTTTGTAATGTCTTTTATTATATCTGGAAAAATAAAGAAGGGTTTTTTCAAGGAAAGATTAAATAGATTTGTTTGTCTAGTTGAAATTGATGAGATAGTCCATAATTGTCATTTACCAAATCCAGGGAGAATGATCGAATTGTTAATTCCCAATATAACTCCAGTTTTAGTTAAATTAAATGATTCACCCACAAGGAAAACTAAGGCTACTTTAATTGCTGTCATAAAAGAAACCGAAATTATTAATTTAGATACTTCAATAGTATCAAATTGGTTTGAATATGAAATTAAAAATAAGACCTTTTCTGGATTAAATCATTGTAATTTGATTAGGAAGGAAATACCTATTCTCCATCATAGAATTGATTTTCTACTTGCTGATGGTAATGAAAAGGAGATATTTGTTGAAATCAAATCAACAACCCTAGTGCGTAATGGAGTTGCTTGTTTTCCAGATGGAGTGTCAAAAAGAGCAGTATCACAATTAAAATTACTAAAAGAACTGTCTGATAAGGGTGGAAATGTTTTGATAATTTTTATTGTCCAACGAAAATCAAATTCTTTCTCACCATGTAGTGATATTGATCCAGAATTTGCTATGCTATTTTCAGAATTACAGAATTCAAATATCAAATTTATGGCGATTCAATCAAGTTGTATATTAAGTCAAATAAATGACAATTTTTATCTAAGTTTCAAAATGGACTATGAATTACCAATAAATCAATTATAAATTAGGAATATACACGCTTATTAGAAAAGAAATATATTATATAATGAAATAATAAAATTGCAAAACCAACTTTTAACCATATCCCTTGGTTATAATTAATATACCTTATAAATTTCAAAAAATTATTAAGGTTAACTAATATAGTTAATGGTTAGGAAGTGAATAAAATAGATAGCAAACTTCTAATGATTCTTTTAACCAACCTACAATCCAAAATCTCTGAAATGTTGGATGATGAATTAGACTACTTTTTGGATATGACTAAAGAAGAATTAAAAGAAATTATTTCTTATTATTATAAACTTGGTGGTAAGCGATTACGACCAACTTTATTTGTAGCCTTAGCAAACGCGTTTGAATGTAGAGAAGATATTAATCCTTATAGTTTGGTAATTGAACTGATTCATACAATGTCTCTGTATCATGATGACGTGATCGATGACGCGTATGAGAGAAGAGGTGCACCAACAGTACATATAAAATGGGATGTACCAACGGCAATAGTTGGTGGTGATGTTCTACACTCTTTAGTACATGGACATCTATTAAATGCATTAAAACAGGAAAGATTGAAGAATAAAGATTTTGTTATTCGCTTTTTGTCCGATTTAACTCATTTTGTAGAATTAGAAATAGGTAATGCAGTATTACTAGAAATGAAATATGCAAAAACCAACACCATTCCTACCTTAGATGAATCTATGAAAATGACTGCATCAAAAACTGCACCATTATTTGCGTTTTCTGCGTCTGCTGCTGCATATTTATCTGAAAAAACTATAAATACTGTTGATGCAATGTATCAGATGGGCTGGAATTTGGGATTTGCTTTTCAATTATTAGATGACATCGGAGATTATTTTGAAAGTGATAAAGACATTGGTGGGGATTTAAGAGAGGATAAAAAAACACCTATTCTAGTCATGATTAACGAAAAATACCCTGCTGAGTTAAGACATTACCGAGAAATTGATACTCTCACAACAGCTGATATTGAAAAGTTTAAAATTCAATTTAAAGATATTTTCCTTGAAATTATCTCAATTATAAAAAGAAAATTACAAAAAGCCTCTGAAGGTTTAGAATTTATACCTTCTAATGAAGGAAAAGATCAGGTTCAAGCCATATTTAAATTAATGGAACTAAAAAATAATAAATTTCTAGAACTATTGAAGTGAAGCAACTAATTCATCCATTTTAAATGGTTTTTGTAGGAATTTCATAACTCCATCATTATACAACTTTTCTCTAAGGTCAGTATCGACTAATCCTGAAGATATAATTACTTTTACACTATTATTAAATTCTCTAATTTTATAATATGTATCTTCTCCAGACATTCCTGGCATAGTTAAATCCAGTATTATGAATTCAATGTCAGTATTTTCCTTCAATAAGTTTATCGCTTGTACTCCAGATTCTGCTTCAATACAACTATGCCCCTTGATATTGAGGATTTTTTTTACAATGTTTCTAATCATTGATTCATCATCCACTATCATAACTGTCTTACTGATCATTCCTTTCTTATTGAGGTTAAATTAAACAGGTAAATAACTTGCTATTGGGTAATATTTTTTTATTTAATTCAAGAAACAAAATCTATAAGTTGATATCCAGTATGTGACCCTGGATATGTTTTATTTAGCTGTATTGCCATTGCAACCATTCTTTCAATTGTTTCTGCATGATATTTTCCTCTAACTCTTACTGGTTGTAGACCCATTTCAGATACTAATTTTGAGGTGAGATCATACGCTTCGTCGCTTGTTGTCATTTGAAAATCTACTTGATGAAGATTTTGATCACTATTTAGTGTTGATGCTGAAATGGTTTTGAGACAACCTACTATCATTGATTCAGGAAATAAATTTCGAATCATCTCATAGGAACAAAGATTTTCAACAAGTTCTATTTTAATGATCTTTCCAAAAATTAAATTAACAGTTACATCCAATATGATTTTATTTTTTATCAACTCTTTATGAGGTAAAACAATGTCCTTTACTTGATTCGAGGGTATTGCCAGTATAATAATATCTGCGATCAATGCATCAATATTTGATCCACCTTTGATATTTCCATCATTTAATTCGTTTCTAAGTTGCTCTGCAATTTTATTTCCTTTTATTGGATCTCTAGATCCAATTATAATTTCATATCCTTTATTGGCAAGTCTTTTAGTAATACCCGTTCCTTGTTTACCTGAACCACCTACTATTCCTATTTTTTTTATCATATTTGGATAAAAGTAATCAACTATCTAATTATTTCTTTAGGATTTTAATAATCTATTAATTATTTCCGAGTTCTTTAATTTACTTCCAAAAATTCAATGATTTCAGTTGGTAACTCTGCTATTTCTAAACACTCTTCATAGTAAGATAGGTATTCTTCATCCCAAACAGTAGAATTTTCATCTACTAAAATCCATTCCCTGAATTGTGTGCTAATCTTTTCAAAAAGTAACTTGAATTCAGCTACAGTATAAAGGTCTTGAACCGATATTACATTGACACCTTGGTGTGATGCATCAACAATAATTTTGATATCAAAATACTCATCTCTGTTTATTTCTACTCGAAATCCTACTGATTGGTTAAATCGAATATCTTCTTCAGTATATAGGTTTGAATTTCCTTGTATCCATTTTCTGATTTTAAAATTTATTAAATTCTTTTTTTTATCAAATAGAATTATTATTGAACCGATATCATTACTTAATGAATTTTTAACTCTATTATGTATTTTAATTAAATATTGTATCAAAATTAAATTTATAATCATAAAGAATAAATTACCAAGTTTAAAATTTACAAAGATATAATACAATAAGAAAATAAAAGAAAATGAGAATAAACCAATTAAAGATTTAAAAATTTTTGTCAATAAAACATCTCTTTCTCTTGTTATGACAGTAAATTCATCTTGAATTTCAAATTCATTTGATTTGAGTTGAGTAATCAGTAACATAATTTAGTTAATTTAATAAAAAATTTAAGTTAATCCGTATGAGTTATTAGAAAATAATTATCACTAAGTCAATAATATAACTATAAGAGTTAAATGAGTAATAATTGTCAGTATTGTGGTAATAATTCTATCAAAGATGCAAATTTTTGTTCTTCTTGTGGTAATTCCATTAAAGGAACCAAGGGAATAATTTCAGGTACTATGAAAAGGATAAAACATCAAACAAATCAATTTAAAGATAACTTTAAAACAAATTTAGCACAAAAAATTGCTGATTATCAATACCGATTAGAAACTGATGAAATCGTTCACATTGGTAAAATATCGATTCCTGAAAATAAAAGACAAACAATTCAGAATGCACTTCTCAAGTTTCAAGTAAAATTGGGTAATAATGAAGTAGAGCTATCTGATGAATTTCATCAATGGTTGGAAGATCTACCTAATCGATTAGAAGAGGAAAAATGTATTATTTGTTTTCAACAATTAAATAAAACTGATAAAATAAAAGTTTGTAAACATTGCCAATCTGGTGGACATTCAGATCATATAACAGGATGGATTATAAACAATCGATTTTGTCCACTGTGTAGATCTGAAATTTCATCTACAGATTTGATTGAGATCTCATTTTAAATTTATTCCAAATTAGTCTCACTAATTTATAGAGGACTAAGGATATAACAATCATTACTACTGATACTCTCAAGATTGTTAAAATCGCTAGTTCTATTTTATAGACTCTACCTGATAAAAATCCAACAATTAGTATTTCTCCATCTTCATCCGTACCAATGCTTGTAATCCCATCTACAATTCTGAATAAAAATTTAATTGAATTAATTTCTAGATTCTCAGTATAATCAATCGCCCATACCTTTCCACCGTGATCTGCAAAAACAAATTTGCCAACTAAATCCGGATAACTTTCACCATGATATTCGACACCTCCAACAATTGCTATCCCATATGGGTCATGTATACTTTTTGTGTTATTATGAGTATACTGGAAAAATGGTTGCTTGTATTGTGGATCATCGCAAGTTTCAGGTAATGCATTACAAAAATACCCCTCCAAAACCGGCCAACCATAATTGTTTCCCTTTTCAATAATATTAATTTCTTCTATTCTATCAAGGCCAACATCTCCTAGCCATAATCTTCCTTTATGATCAAAGCTCCCTCTCCAAGGATTTCTCAAGCCGAGTGCAAATACTTCTTCTCTAGAATTATTAAAACCAATGAATGGATTATCTGGTGGAATTAAATATTTTTCATCCTCAGTATTTATATCTATTCTAAGTACTTTTCCGTATAAATTGTCCAGTGTTTGAGCTCTGGGCATTACATTAGAATCTCCAGTGGATAGGTATAAATAATTATCTTGACCGAACATGAGATTACCTGCACGATGCCATGGTTCATTGTGAGATAATGTTAGTAGAACTTTTTCTGAGGAATAATTTACTATATTGTTGTCACTTTGAAATCTCGATAAAACTGTTCTAGCACATTCAAATGTACATCTCGGTGTTTCTGCAACCTCTAGAGGATCCAAATCTGAATAAAATACATAGAAATATCCATTTGTTGTGTAGTTTGGATGAAAAGCAAGACCTAATAAACCATCTTCATCGTACATGAAGATCTTATTTGTTAAATCGAAGAAAGTACTTGTTTCTCTTGATGAGACTGATAACTTTTTTATTATTCCCTGTTGCTCTAAAATATATAAATCATTGCTCCCATCATTTGAAGGTACCACTCCTGTCAATTTATTAAATGATGATGATTCATAAATTGATTTTGGTTGATATTTTGATCTTCCAATACCCGCATAAATAGAAAATGAAACAATTGATATAAGTATGATTGCAATCAAAATGTAAGTTTGTCGTGATACATTTTTCACAATTATAATGAAAATTAATCAGTACATAAAAGATAATATAGTTTCTTAATACTAACGAATAGTTTCTTGCTATTTTTTAATCAGTTATCTATCCAATGCCCTTTTAAGACACAATCCGCACAAATTGTAACTCCGAAATTTTCATCCGGTACAACTTCTGTAATTTTACATATTTTACAAATCAAACTAATTTTATCTGTAGTTAGACAATCATCACAAAGTGTATCATCTCTCATTTTTGAGACTCTGTTGATAATACATTTAGTGCATATTATTGAGTTGCAATTGAAACATGTTTCGTATTTTTTTGAATGGTAACCAATTTTACATGTTTGGCATAATGATTTTCCTAATTTCTTCTGATACGAACATTTTCTGCACAATGTAATGGTGAATTCACCTGAAAGATATTTTTTTTGTAAATTAGTAGTGGTTTCTTCAATTTTATCATTTAATTCGAGCTCATGTTGTGCTTCAATATTCATTAACCAATTTCTATGTAACTCTCTTACTTCCCTTGCATTCCAATCGGTAGCAAATACCGGTTCAACAAATTCGTTGCTGCAGGCATTGCATATGTATTTGGGTTGTTTTGTCTTTCTAATCCTGAGAGATGACGAATCGCATGATGGACATAGAGTGAGGGTATAACGATCCTGCATGATTTCAGGCAATAAGAATGGCTTGAGTTTTTTATTTTGGATTTCTCGTTCAATGATCTCTTGTAAAGCATTTCGTTTTATACGGGTAAAATTTGGGAATGACCATGTTTGATTTACAACTAATACTGAATTTTCTGCTAAGCACCATTCACAAAATGATTTTTTTACTTTTTCCCTAGTAATTTTCCATTCTTCAGTTTCCCATATTGGTTTCTTCTTACTCAATACTACAATTTCGATCTAATTAGTGATATATTTATCAATTCAAATATGCATTTTCGAGTTTTTTTATTATAAATTAGAACAATCTACTAGATATTTTTTTTTATATCACAAAATTTCAATAATACTACCTAGTTATTAAATTATGATTAATTATCATGTAATTGGAAATGAGTCCAAGTTATGTTGAAGATAGGATTTCAGCACTAAATCACCCCATGAGGGTCTCCTTGTATGATTTGATTAGAAAAGGTGTAAAATCCGCACCTGAAATGGCAAAAATTCTAGGAGAAGATAGAATCAATCTTTATCATCATCTCTCTCAATTAGAAAAAGCTGGGTTAATAAGTAGTTCTTATGATAGAGATAGGATTAAAGTCTATGAATTAATTTCACTCGAATCTCCTGAGGTTGATTTATTTTCAATTCAAAATAAAAATGAAGGAAATGAGTTAATTCAAACAGAATCGAAAGTAATCTTAAACCCTCAAAATTTAAAATTACAAAAGAAATTTAGGAAAAAAATAAAGGAAATACTGGAAATTGAAAATATAAAATTAAGTGATGATATGGATATAATGCAAGTTCAAATAATGTTTCAAAGTAAAAAATCCCAAGAGATTAAAAATGAAAATTTAGAAAAATTAATTAGTGAAAGCTCTGCTAATTCATGATATCTCGAAAAGTATTACCAGTAATACTGGAAGATATAGGCGAACGATTTCTTTTGTGTTTATGCTATCATCATTATGAGTATTAATTACTGTAGAAATAAAATCTATAAGTTCATTATCCTCATCGTATAATCTTTCTTCAATTTCTTTCGCGTTGTATTTGTTAAGTAATAATGATATTGCTTCTGCAAACATGTTTGAATGCCAGTCTATACCTAAATCATTACCTGCTTCTCGGATATTTTCTACAAGTTCTGGATC
>JAOUKW010000585.1 GCA_029882335.1 Candidatus Heimdallarchaeota archaeon
ATCTGAATTTAAATTTGTAATTAGTAAATAATTCATCATTATTTAGCCTTCTCTTGAATAGTTTCTTGTATCGAAATATATTCACTATATTTTTAATCCCTAGAGTTTTGATAGAATATAATAGACCATATTTTCTTCTACCATCCATTCTCTCCGCAACCTTATCTGGATCAATCTCACTTTTCGTCTGCAATCGTCTACTTAGCAAATATTTCCATTCTTCCGCACCAAAGTTCCAAATTACTCTACCTCTCGCCCAAAGTGATTGATATTCATTCTTTAGTGATTTTTCCCAATTATTCTGATAATCCTGAAGACTTCCTGATGACGTTAAATATTTAGAAATTACTTCACATGCATATTCTACTTGAGGAATGATTTTACCTGCACCAAGACACCAATATGGATTTGCTTGTCCCGCAGACTCCCCCAAAGAAATCATATTTTTATAAACAATATCTTTTACCGGGTCCGCGCCTATTTTAGCATAATATCTGCCAGTAATAATTGCTTCTGAAAATATTTCAGGATATTGATCTATATATTCTTTTATCATCTGGTCTAATGCTCTTAAATTGCTTGGTGTATCAAGATAATCCCAGTAGCCTGTACCCGCGAGAACTTCTGTTTCTGAGATCGGTTCCATCCAATAACCAAAGGAAGCAATATCTCCGACATTGAAAATCATTAAATTAGGATCTTTGATATTACAATTCTCTATTTTAAGTAGGACTGTATGAGGTCCTATTACTGGTTTGATTAAGCCTAAATTTTTTCTAACAGGAGATTCCCAACCTGTGGCATCTATTAACACCTTAAAGTTAATGATATTTCCAGAATCAAATTCTGCTGTTGATTTATCCAGATCAATATTTGAAAATGAATCAAATATCACCGTAACTCCTTTCAATAATTGATTACACATATCTCTATAATTTAAATTACCAAAAGATCCTTTTCCAGTATCTGCATGGGTTTCTAAACCGTTATCTGTGTCATAGCTAAATGCATTAATTATATTTTGGATTTTTGATGTCAAATCGTATCTTTCCAGTATATCCATTGCTATGTAATAAGATGGATCATGTGAACCTACAGATCGTTTTTCAACTACAATCACATTATAATTTTTCTTAAGGATTGACGCAGCAATTGAACCCGTTATTCCTGCTCCAATAATTAATACATCACATTCTGTTTTACTCATAGTCAATTATGTATATTTTCGAATTCTATATAAATAAATCCAATATAATATAGGATTTAAAATGTTACCTCACTAGCATCAGTAATCTCCTGTAATAAATCATCGTTATCACCTGTATTATTCAGATAGTAAGTATTCTCCCTATTTATTTTTGATGTATTGTTAATTATTTGAATTTCTATAATGGTTACTGCATTAAATAGCATAAATGAGAAAGTTATACCGATAACTGGCGACATGATGAGTGCTCCTAAATAATTTAAGAATACTCCTAATACAAAATGAGGATAACTAGTAATGAAATAATACAAGGGTAACATAGTTTCTTCTGGAACTGCCATACCACCAAAGGTAATCGAAAATACTATAAATATATACAATATAAATGCTGATTGTGGATTATTTAATGTATGTGTTAAACCATAAATTATGTAATCTCCGAAATAGATTAGGATAAATACTACTGGAAGTAAGGAATACGAGAGTAATAGAATTAAAATAGTATCTTTAAGTGTTAATGAGCCGTTAGATGGAGGTCGTACTATCATTCCATATCCTCGATACTTTTCTCGGTAACTAACATTTATCGCTGGATTTCCTAGTGCTGGTGGAAATAGTCCAATAATAATCGTCCATCCTCTTGATCGTAAAAATAATACATGAATTGTAAATCTCAATAACGACCCTGGAAGTAGCAATATTTCCAAAAAGTATATCACAACCCA
>JAOUKW010000586.1 GCA_029882335.1 Candidatus Heimdallarchaeota archaeon
TAAGAATAAGGAAAATTTTTTAATCTTCACAAGTTAATTAATCTTTATTAATATATAAATTTTTCTTGAAAAGTTGTATGAATTGTTCTCAAATTTTGTACTTAAAATACATTATTGTGTGAAAAAAACAGATATTGACAGTGAGCGGATTATTTTATATTTAATTAATTCTAAAATTTTGATACATTGAAATATTATAGTATTTATAACTTCTGTTATTGTGAGATATATTCTAGATTTAGTCAAATTTAATAATAGCGGTGTCGATAACATTTGATAAATTAATAATAACAATTTCAATACTCAATGCTTCATCTGTAAAGAAAATCATAAGTAGTAATTATTCAATGATAAGACTATATGATATTGATATGTCTTTATTGGCTAATATAGAAAGGAAAATAATTTGTAAATTGAAAGAAATTAATCGGTTATGATAATAGTAAATATAAATTTTTATGAAGATAATAAATTGTGAAATCTAGAATATTCTTTGTGTCATCTTCAAATAGTATTCACACAGATAGATATATCAAAAAATTAAGGAAAGACTATCTTTTACATCATTTTTCGATGACTAAAATTTTTCCAGAAAGAAGGATCTCCGGGGTAATATATAATGACATTCCTATTGATACAAATTACAAAAATAATGGAAATTTCAAACATTTGAAATTTGTTATTTCGTTTATTTGGGCTAGTATCTACCTAAAAACATTAATTATAATGTATAGACCAAAGTTGATTATAGGTGGCTTTATTCAAAAGGATAGTTTCATTACTGCATTAATGAAGTTTCATCCCTTTATATCACTCCCTTGGGGTAGTGATCTGCTTGTACATCCAAATGCAAAGTTTGGAAGAATAATAACCATTTTTGCATTAGATAAAGCAGATCATATTTTTTATAACACAAATCAAATGAAAGATAAGATAATTGAATTACATCCTAGATTCAATAATCCTGCATTACTGACTTTATTTCCATGGGGAGTTGAAGTAAATGAGATTAAAGATATCGAGAATAAGGAAATGAATTATCCAGTAATTATAACATCAACTAGACATCTTAATCCATTATATAATACTGAGACTGCAATACGAGCACTAAAAATACTATTTGATTGGCAGGAGGCAAATAAATCGAAATTAGGAATTGATAAAGTATTCTATGCCAAATTTTTTGGCAATGGAAGTGAATATGAGAAAATTAATAATTTAATACAAGAATTGGGTTTATCAAATCAAGTCGAATTAGCAGGACTCGTTGATAATGATGTTATTATGAAATATTTAGAACGAGCGAACATCTATGTAACTACTCCACTAAGCGATGGTGCATCTGTCTCATTACTGCAAGCGATGGCTAGTGGATTAATACCAGTAGCATCTAATGTGGGAGGAAATACTGAGTGGATTGAAGAAGGAATATCGGGATATTTATTTGAAACCGGAGATTATCTGCATATGGGAAATATTTTAACCAATATTGTAAAAAATATAAAAGAACACAAAGATTTCAAGTACATCAATAGAAAAATAGTTTCTGATAGAGGAGATTGGACAAAAATATACAATCAATTGATCTTGCCAAAAATTGAAGAATTAATATTGCAAAGTTCATAATACGAATATTAGTTAATTAATACAGCTATTTATCAATCTGATTGTAAGGTAGATTACATGATCTTTTTTGTACGTACACTAAGTTTAGTTGTTATCATGATCTTTTTTGTATATACATACACACGTTCAGCCCAAACCATGCCTGCCGTCGCCAGACTCCCACACATATAATGTAGGATTAGCAGGGTCTTCATTCTGTGGCTTCTTTCTGCTTCTTAACCCATTAGGTTTCATCGAAGTCAGGATTTCCGTGTTATTTAACATTAGCAGATCACTCACGAAGTTATTGTAATTTAACTTTGAG
>JAOUKW010000189.1 GCA_029882335.1 Candidatus Heimdallarchaeota archaeon
TCTATTTTCGCGATTAAAAGAAGAATGTTTGACTCCAGAAGTTGTTGAACAGAAAGAGGGAAAAATAACTATAAAAATTTCTTGTTTGGGAAAGGATGATGCATACATTACAATTAATTTACAAGGTTGGACGTTCTTACCTGAAGAGATAACAAAGAATAAATTGAGTATTGATGAATTTGATGGTAATCTTTCAAAAGAAAAAATATCTGTAGTTGATGATAAAAATAGACGCCCAAAAATAGTTCGATTCAAAGATTAATTTGATAATATCACTTCTAACATATTATTAACATTATCATGAATTTGGATTTCTTTTGCTTTTGCTTCTTTTCTTTCCTCATACACATCGGTGACCAATTCACCTGTTTGGAGTTTGATATACAACATCTCTAATTCTTTTCTCTTCTCCTTTAACTCTTCTTCTATTTCACTTTTCCATTTTCGTAGATGACCGAATATCATCGATTGTTGGCTTTTTAACATCTCCATTACTTCTTTTCCTTGTCTTTTTGCTTCTTGTAATGTTTCTTTAGTAATTGATGGGTCTGATTTCAAATTGTCCAGTTTACGTATTCTATTTTCGGCTGCATCAAGTTCATCGTTTAAAATTTCGACTGGCAATTTATTTGGAATACCATCAAATATTTTATCTTCAGTATTTATTTCTTCTACTTTCGCACTGATTTCTTTAATTTTTGGTGATGCGTATTCTCTTGAGATAAGTCCCGTTTGAATTTGCTCTAGTAAAGCACTAACTTCATTCTTTAGTGTAATTCTTTTTTTCGCAAGTTCTAATCGTTGAGATCTTGTAGATAGGGTTTTGTAATACCGCTTTTTATCAAATGGATCAACTTGTTTTACCATAGCTTGTTGATCTTCTTCTATATTTATTTTTTCTGAATCTTCATTCTTTGGTGATAGATATTGAATTGCTGCACCACAAAATCGACAGTATTTCCAATTATTTTTAATTTCTCTCTCACATGAAGTACAAGTCAAAGTAGCCATTATCAATCAACAGATAATAAAGGATATAAATTTAAACAAATTAATTCAGTTTTAAGACAAAAATTTCACTTTTAATATACTCTCTACACTTTATAAATAATGAAGAATAAATATTATTTATGTCTATTTCTCATGGTGTATCGACAAATGAAAGTACGTTAATAGAATCAGTTGACAAGATCCATCTTCGAGAAATTATCTTAATTGTCTTAGGGTTAGTTGAAAAACCATTATCTTCAAATATATTGTTTACACTAGTTCAAAATTTTATAATACGATTACCAAAGGACAAGAGGGTTACTCTTCCACCAAATGAATTATATTCAAATATTGTAACTCGATTGGTTCAAAATAATTCTATTATCATGGGAATCAATAATACTGAATGTTTGGTTACATTAACAGAAAGAGGTCATGGGGAGTTTGATCTAATTAATTTTCAATATACTAAAGATTATAAACTTTATAATTCAATCATGAAATTCATAGATTTGATTTATTTATTATAATAGAGGATAATAATTTGGAATATCTTATGTATCTTTAATGCACTACATTTAATATGGATTATTATGAAATAACAACAGATGTCTATCGTATTTCTGGTGGATTTGGAAAAGATGGTCAAAATTTTGGTGGGATTGTTATAATCGATAATCCCTCTTTTTTAATTGGATGTAGCGGTAGACATAAGTTTAAAGATAATTTAAAAAAAATTTTATCAACATTTGGAATTGAAAAGTTAGATATTATTTTGTCTTCCATAACGTATGAAGAGTTGCTTACATTAGATATTTGTAAAGATGCTGGATTAATAAATCGAGTATATGTATATGAGACAATATCACAAGAAGTTTCAGAACCAAGAGAATATCATATAAAAAATAGATATTTCAATGATGAATCATTGAAAGGAATTGCAAGGAGTCTGCCAAAATCTGTTGAAAATGTAGTTTCCTTTAGCAAAAACGAAAGTATATCTGGTAAAAAGTACAAAATCTTAACCTTACCATTTGAAGGACCTCACAAAGGACATGTATTTATTTATTCTGTACAGCATAAGCTATTATTCGCGGGACTCTTTTTAGGTATGAGTGCAACAAACCCAAATTTAATCTATTTCGATAAATCTGCTTCATTTACAGCATATACAAAAGGATTGGAATTTTTGAAGCAGGCACAACTTAACATTTTAGTATCTTCCTATGATGAAGTCAAACTGCTGTCCAAGCCTGTTAATATAGAAAATATATTGAATTTGTTAGAACAGGAACAAACAGTAGTTCTAGATCTAATTAAAGATAAATATGTTAATTCTATCGATTTAACAAAACAGTATCTAAATCAGTTTGTTTCTCCAATCAAAAATCCTCCATATGATGAAATCAAGCTATATAAGACAAAATTTCAAATCATCTTAAATGAATTAAAAAACAACGGATCAATAACAACTGATGGGAATGATAATTGGATGAAATTAAAAAAGTAAACGGATAATCAATATTTTGTGGAAAAACAATTTATATTAAATTTGACAAAAATTACCCCAATCATATGTATGCATTTTTGAGCGGTGGTACAGGAACTCCAAAACTGCTTGAAGGATTCAGAAATCATTTGAATGATGTTAACTTACAGGTTATCTGCAATACTGGTGATGATTATCAATGGAATGGATTACACATATCACCAGATCTCGATACTGTACTTTATTTATTTAGTGGGAAATTAGATGTGGAAAAATACTGGGGAATAAAGCAGGATACATTTCATGCATTACAAACCTTAAATGAATTGGAAGGTAATCAATGGTTTAATGTAGGTGATTTCGATTTAGGTCTTCACATATTTCGGACGAATTTGTTAAAGATCAACACACTTACAGAGATAACAAAAATGATTTGTAATCAATGGCAAATTTCTGCAACGATTTTACCAATGGCAGATCAATTGATAACTACATTGTTGGATACTCAACATGGTAAATTGCATTTTCAGGAGTATTTTGTCCGTCATAGACATTCAATTGATGTACATAAGATTATTTTTCAGGGTGATAAAACTCAATCAACAAAAGATGTTTTAATGGCAATATCAAATGCCAAGCAAATAATAATTGGGCCTAGTAATCCTGTAACAAGCATTGGTCCAATCATTTCAATAAATGATGTGAATCAACAATTAAAAGATACTTCACATAAAGTAACATTAATTTCTCCAATTGAAGGTAATAGAGCTTTTTCTGGACCTACCGTGCAATTAATGCTAGCTCATGGTATTTCTCCCGACATAATTGGGATATGTAATTATTATCAAAATTTGATATCAAAAATCATAATATCTCCCAAAGATAAACATCTTTCTTCCAAGATTTATGATTTGGGGATAGAGCCAATGATAATGGATATTGAGTTAAAGAACGATCAAAACAAGTCTCAACTGGCTAGGGAAATATTGGATGTTTTATGAATGAAGTTGTCATACCAATCAGAGGTATCTGTTCCTCTATGAAACGTTTGAGATTACATCTTTCAAATGATGTCGTAGATGAAATTGTCGATGCATTATTCCAAAAAGCTATCAAAGTTGTCTTGGATAATTCTTTTATTCCAATTGTTGTCACTGCAGATACATTACTTGCAAGCAAATTAGCCGATCAGGAGATTATAGTTTATACTGATGATGGTAATTCCTTAAACAAAGCTATATTAGATGTAATTAAAAATAGACGATTGACCGAATTATTTTTAGTTATGCCTGATTTACCAGGAATTAACAATCAAAATTTCAAAAAAATATTATACTTAAAAGATTTGTATGAAAATATAATTGTGCCAACAACAGATCTTGGAACTGCGATAACTTCAATTCCTTCAAAAATTTTAACTCAACCTGTATTTGGACCTAACTCTTCTGAAAAAATAAAGGGGCTACTAGATAATTCAGGGCATTTTTATTCTATATATCATTGTCAATCACTTGAAAATGATCTAGATACTATTCATGATTGGGCATATTGGAAAGAAACAATCAAATTAGAGAGATCAACAAAAAGCTAGATAAACTTCACTTTTATCTAGGTGATATTTATTTATATTTTCTAATAATTAAAAGTGATTATGTGGTATATTATTCAATGTAAGCGGTTGAATTGTAGTAAATATTTGATTGTAAAGGCATATTCAAAGTCAAAACGTTGTCCATACTGTGGTATCACATCTAAGGTAAATGATGCCTATATTTCTAGATACCAAAATCAAATTGATGCTAGAGATATGTTGAAACGATTTAATTCCAGAATTTAAGAACAATGATTCAAAAACTTTTCTTCTACAAGCTTATTTGTTATGTTTATAGCCTCTTGTTCGGGGATTTTCATCAATTTAATAATATTACCCAAGCTAGATCGTCCCTTAAATCTAAGAAATGAATAAATCTTTGCTTCATTTCCATTTAATTGATCGTAACTTTTTCCTGTAATTTCATAATTTCGATTATATTCTTGATTTATTAGTTGCTTCTCAAGTAATGAATCTACATTTTTAAAGGATTCAACACTTCCAGTCCACACAGTGGGGATATAGTTTAACATCCCTGTAGATATGTTAGATAGAGTGTGTGAGATTTTACTTGGATCTGTTTTATTTTCAACTCTTGCCACATATATATATTCACCCTTCCTGTGATAAACAAATCTATAATTTGCTGTTTCCAACATCTTAGCGCCTTGGTCTACATTACATGAAAATGACTCGATAGCTGTTAAAAATGAACTCATCAATGAACCATCAAATTCTAGTTTTTCTTCAATATTATTTACAAAGTTTTTGTGGTACACACATTCACCACTATCTCTCATGATGAATAAATCTTTTAAACCTTCATTGATTGAATTCATACTATCTTAATACCAATTATTTTCACTTCCTTAATAGCAATGCTACTTATCAAGATAATATCCAGATATATACAAAAGTTCATTTTCTTAATAATAATAACTTGATTATTTAGATTATAGAAAAAGAAAAATAAGCAAGAATAGAATACCATATATAAGTCACTGAATGGTTGATAATTGTTGCAAAGAACAGATAGTCTCATTGATTCCATTATGAATTTACATGATTCATGGGATATCATGTTCCAAAATGTTGAAGAATTGAATGATGATGGAAAAATAAGTGAAAAATGGTCAATTCATGCAACAAACTGTTTGAAACAACTAAAAACCATCTCTGAATTTTCTAATTATATATTTCTAAGGTATTTTGATGAATTTAAAAAAGACAAGGAAAAACTAAACAATGATCCAAAATTATTGAAAGAATTTAAAACTAAATTGAGTTCAATTTTACAACTAATCGTTGAGATTTCTCTGGTTATGAGTAATTATTCACAAATACAGAAGGAAGGCATATTCTACCAAATTGATACACCAACTGATATAGGTTCAATATTATCTGTAGAAGAATCTCTAAATATGGTTCATCAATTTTATTATCAAGATGAATTATCAGCAGATATTCTGCAACCAATTAATGAGATAATGAATGCAATCCGAAAGAAAGACAATTCTATCAAGTTGAAATCTCTTATTACCAAATTAGAATTATCTGATGAAAAAAAATATGAAATTTTAGGGAACGTTCACAATGAAGAGGCGACTTTCTTATTACAGCAAATTGGACCGTTGCAGAAAAAGATAAATTCAAAATGGTGGATTGATGATGATATTTTGCTGTATTTTATTTACAAACAGAGTAATGATAATTTTGAATATGCAAAGAACTACTGGTCTAAATGTAGTAATCCTGATATCTTATCAAAAATAAGTAAAATTAAATTAATGGATATACCATTAGCTACTGCTGAATATAAATATGCGTTAGCTTCTCATTATTTTCAAATTTCAATTAATTCTTCATTAAAAGGATTGCACAAACGTTCTTTGGGATATTTTAATAAAGTAATTGAATTATGTGATGAAGTAAAAAATATCTGCTCAACATATCCGGGTAGTTTTGAAATAAGTACAATTATGGAAAATAATGAAGAACTACTGGCGATTACAAATAATCTATATCGGTTAAATAAGCTAACGACCGATTATAATAGTATTAGGAGGGATATTAGACAAAATAAATTAAATGAAGTTGTGATTTCAACGAAAACACTGATAAAAACCTTTCAGGATGATTTCAAATTAAATTATGAAGATTATCATGATTTCAAATACTTATCTTCTTTACCTGGTATTTTTAAATTGATAATTTCTCAAATTAGTTTGATGGTTGAAAATAAGGTTAACTTAGATCAAATCAATGAAATTTTAGATAATTCTATGAATGAATTTATTAGTAGAATTAATTCATCTATAGGTTCATTGGTCTATACATGGGAAAATATGACTGGTATTGATGACCAATTAAAATTATCCAAAAAATTAACATATTTTATTTCTGAAATTAAAACATTATTATTTTCTGTATCAATGCTTCCAAGGAATAACAACAATAGAGAATTATTAATTATTAAACTAAGATGTCTAAATTATTTAACAAAAAGCGTTTCCAATGAATTAAATGCATTTGATGTTCAAAATGAAAATAAAATTACAGAATTGATATATAAAGCAAAAGCAAATTATAATGCAAAACATTCTTTGGAATTATCTGTTCGATTACCCTCAAAAAGCGTTCCTGAAAAGCGTATAATTGCACATTTTACCGGTTCTTATATTTCAGGTTATTCTATTCAGTTGATGATATATCAATTAACACTTCAGTATTTATGTTTGACAGAAGTATTACCTGTTCTCTTTCTAAGTGTAACACAGGATCCAGCGCTTTTTGAAAACTCAAATGAATCTCTTGCTCATATTAACAAATCTCTAAATGAAATCAAATCTTTTGGTTATATTTTAGAACAAATCCAAGCTGATTGTGACAAATTAATTGTTCATCGAGATCGATATGGAGATCTAGTTGGAGGTATTAGGTGGGAACAAATAAGTATCAGAAAAGATATGGTAAAAGGTGCACTATTATTTTATGAATCAATAAAAAATGCGTTAATCTCCTCATGGGCATCAAAAGTTAATGCTTTTGACGAGGCAGTTGAACTATTAAAGATCGCTCAGGATAAAGCTTTTCAGTCAAGTGAACATCTTTTAGTCATTAAAAAACTGGGTGAAAAACTAGATGATTACCCAAATCATGTATATTCCTTTGCCCAATTTTGTCAGCATAATATCGATACATTAGGTGCTAAAAAATCAATTACATTACCATCTCATCAACTTTTCAAATTATTTAGAGATATTATATTTCTTATCTAATTGGATTATATGAAATTAATCAAGGTTACTTATCTATACAATTTTATTTATTGAATCAAATTCTTAACTTATGGAACAATTGTCAAGTGGTGATACTTACAAAGTTCGAGATATAGCCCTTGCTGAAAAGGGAAGAATGAGAATTGATTGGGCAGAATCCAGGATGCCAGTATTAATGGAATTAAGGAAAAAATTCTCAGAAACGAAACCGTTGAAAGGAATGAGGATCGCAGGTTCTCTTCACGTTACAAAGGAAACCGCTGTATTAGTTGAAACTCTTGTAGCAGCTGGTGCTGACATAGCGTGGTCTGGATGTAATCCTCTATCGACGAATGATGAAGTCGCTGCGGCATTGGCAGTTAGTGGATTAAAGATTTGGGCATGGCATGGTATGAGTGTAGAT
>JAOUKW010000588.1 GCA_029882335.1 Candidatus Heimdallarchaeota archaeon
CATGCTTTACCTTGGAGATAAGCACCAAAAGGAGTGTTAGGGAAATAAATGCTCCAATACTCGGATATATGCTAGTCTCAAATAATCGAGATAACCATTTTTTTAATACAACGCTTGAAATAATGAAATATACTATCATTCCTGTGAAGGCGATTATAATGTATGTAAATAACATATGTAAATCTTCAACCGTAATTCTAACTGATTTACTCATATAATTCTCGTACCAAACTAAAATAAAAGTGATTTATTAAAAGATGAATCATTCTTGAAATTAGATATAACAAATTCTTTTATTTTGATGAGACAAAAAAATTAATGTTGTAGATTATCTTGTACAATTTTAAAGCTGATACCTAATAGTATAGATCCAAGCAAACTGACAAGGATTAAGAAATAAAATAACTGGATCAAACCATAATTTGCAACAATCCATCCTGAAATCAAAACAAAAGGAATCCCAAATAGCCGCGCAATTGTTGGAAGTAATGAATATAGACTGTTCCTGTAGTTATCCGGAATTAAATCCAGCATTATTCTTCCTTCCAAAATACCCTGTAGTGCTTCTAGTATTATCGGTATGTGATAAATTAGAATAAAACCCAAAATTAGATAGATATTAAAGTTAGTCGGTGGAAAATAAACATAATATAACTTGATAAACAGAAAAAATATGGCATTACTTAATAAAGTAGCAATAAATACCCAAAAATATTCTCTTTTAAAATGTCGGATAAATCTGATCATTACTAATTGCCAAAAAATAGCTAATAAAAAGATCAACCCTCTAATAATACCTGCTCCGACGTCTGATCCAGTATAATCTCGATATAATCTAAATAGTAAAAATGTATACCAAATGGATTCATTTGCAGCCCCAATAATTGCCAATCCAATAAAAAATGTAAAAATAACTTTGTTGCGTAGGAAAACGGTAAAACTATCTTGTAATTGCTTAAAAAAGATGATTGCCCCCGTTTGTTGGGATTTTGTTTCTATAACAAACACATTTATCATAAACCACAATCCAATCAGAAGGATCATGAAAATGATGAAAACTAATTTCCTGCTGTAATATGACGAAATAAATCCACCTAGGACAAATCCAATGACACTCATCACATTGATAAAAGGACCTGATTTTGCCAGAAATCCCTTATAGGTCTCTCTATTATTGTCTTTATTTTCTACTAATTGGTGGTATCTATTATCTAACCAAGCTTCCAAAGCACCACTTTCCTGAGAAGAACCTATTGCAAATAATACCATAAATATTAGACTGCTATAAAATTCAGAATCTGATATAACAATCCCCAACAAGTCATTAAAAATAATAAATGGTATGGATAAAATTTGAGTGAGATATGCAATCTTGAGAACTCGTCTATATCCCCAAATATCACCTAGATTACCTGTTGGATAATCAACTAATGCCAACGTAGTAAAATAACACATCCAGACTAAGCTAACTTGAACTGGAGACAATGTATCCAATAAGTATAATACAATAGTAATAATGAAAAGATTATGAGCTAGAGATCGACTCATTTTAATTAGAAGTCCAACTTTCAAAGTTGTTTGTAATTCATCATTTAATTGATGAATCCCAAATTTTGATGATAAATTCAACTTGGGGATAAACATTTAGATAATCACTGACAAACTAGAATCTACTTAATAATTTGGTTTTAACTAAAATGAAAATTAATATCGTCAACTAGAAATTGTTTAAAAAATTTAATTTGCATATATGAATACTAATCTAACGTATTGAATCGTTTCATCAACGGATCTAGAATCGTTTTTGCTAATTCAACTGTATCTAGCAGAAGATGAAATATCTTACAAAATCTACCATACACCATGAGTACAAGAAATATTTAACTTTCCAATCAATATCATGTTTATTAGTATAGGAAAAGTATC
>JAOUKW010000587.1 GCA_029882335.1 Candidatus Heimdallarchaeota archaeon
TGCTACTAGTTTTGAGACTTTTTCTTTAATTGGAACTGAGCAAAGTGAATTTTTACTTTCATTCAGAGAGTTATTTGGTATTCATGCATCTCCAGGTGAACTTGGTCATCCAATGTCCCCTTCTCAGTTATATCTATCAGTTCCAATAAATCCAAGTAGTTTAGATCCTAATGCTTCAGGGTATAATTCTACTTGGTATCGATTTAGGAATTTGGCAATAAAAAATTTTGAAATAATCCCTGATCCTATGGAAGAATTCACGGGACAAAATATCGCATTTGACATTCATTCGAATGGTTCTTTACCAGTTGGCAAATTTAGATTACAAGTCAAAATAAATGATAAAATTAAGATTAATATGACGATAGATACTTTACAAGCGAATGAAACAATTTCGTTTAAACTACGTGAATTCATTAAATATGGAGAAACTTCAATGAAAATTGAAATATTTATTGATATAGATGATAATATATTAGAAAATAATGAGCAGGATAACTCTTATGTAGTGACATTGGAAGTAGGATCTAATTTCAGGTTAATTACAACTTTTTATCTAATTTTAGTTATTACACTAGTTATCGTTAGTCGGAGATTCAGACGATATATTCAGAATAGAAAAAAGGTGAGTCGAGCTCATGTTGATGTAATTTTATCATTTGAGGAGGAAATAGATGAATAAACTAGACAATTATACAAAAAGGATTATTCGATATGCAAGAATATCTGCAATAATCACGATTTTGTTATTAATTTCATCAATTATTGTACTTGTAATTAATCCAACTAATATTTTTTGGCAAAATGTATTAAAAATTGGTTTTATTGGAATATTAGTAACAATTAGCATCTTGATATGGGATTATTATGAAAACAAGAAGTCTGACGAGCATATGATTACATCATTCCATGCCTCAAATTTCCTGTCCTCTTTTTATCGAATATATGTTCCAGTGTTAATCCTTAGCTTAATAGTGCAATTCATAACGCTCCTTTTCTATATTTTTGTATGGAATTATCAATTAATTTCTCCTTATTTCAAGTTTCATATTATTATACAAGGTGTTTTTACAGGTCTTGGTATTATTGTTTTATCAGATCATGAAATGAGACAACGAAATTTAACATATAGTCCAAGAGGAAAAACAACAAGTGTAAAGAGAGGAATACTTTATTCTTTTCCCCTAATTGGGCTTTATTTTGGATTTAAATGGTTAATTAAAATTTTAATTGTAAGGATAGGAGGTTTAAAATTATTATTTCCTTCCGAGGGAAATTATTTCCGTATCGAACAACCACTAATAGATACTTCCCGAGATTGGTTATTTTTGACTAAAAACGAGAAAGCATTAGTATTTATTGGTTTTATATTAGTCTTCATTGGGATAGAAATGTTATTACGAGGCTTGATTGCAAATGATGCTAGGTCATATAATCTGGGTGGTGCTGGTATTGTATTTATACCCGCAGTTGTGCAAGCATTTGCATTTAATTCCGGTTCATTAATTTTTTCAGACCCTGTTTATTACTTTTATTCATTATTTGATGACTTTTTAGTTGGTGTTGTAATAGGAATTGTTTATTGGAGAACGAGAAATTTTAATGTTAGTATTATAGTATCCTTTCTAATTAGAATTTTAGACAATTCATTAGATTTTCATACTACAGTGATGAATAGTTTACCTGAATCATTTGGTCTTTATGATCCTTTAGATTCAACTTTAACTACTGCAGATCAAATTGCTAATTCTGTAATTTATATCCAGATAATATTAGCTCTTACAGCACCATTCTTGATAATTGTATTTTATGAAGAATCTTGGGCTGTAATTACTGAATTATATTCAGGTTTAAGGAAACAATGGTTTGGATTACTCATATTAGGAGTTGCATTTTTGTTGATTGATATTATCTTTTCATTTGTAT
>JAOUKW010000190.1 GCA_029882335.1 Candidatus Heimdallarchaeota archaeon
AGAACGTCTCATTGATCTATATTCGATATTTGAGCCTTCGGTCATTCTATTCAATATAGGGTGTGACCTAGTTCTTCTAGCATTAACATATAAGTAATGCTAGATTATGAACTATTGTAATTTCAGTTAAAAAACTACTGAATTGAAAATTGAATCACAAATTGATGTATATACAAAAATTATCATGCAAAAGATGAATCTCCACCACCACCACCTTGCATACTTTCAAGATGTGCTATAATTTGACTTTCAATCTCCTCTGCTTCTCGTAGTAATGGCTCATGATCCATTTCAATTTCAGGTACAAATTGGTTTATCGTCTCAAGTATTGCCGCTGCAGCTCTTGAATCTCTGAAATCAGGATGTACCTCTGATATCAAAGTAATCACAGGTACGTTCATTGATTTTCCAATGTATAAAACCGAACCAGGAAAACCACTTAAACTTCCAATTAAAAAGGGTTGAGATCTAAGAGACGAAGAGTATTTTTCTAATGTACTATCACTGAGTACATGATATACATTAACTGGAGACCCTATTTCCATTTCTTTTCGATAAAGAGGGGTCATTGTTAAAACAGCACTTGCATTGATTTCTTTTGCCCATTCAAGTATCTTTATGCTAAGTGGATAATCAAGATCCTCGCTATTATTAAATTTCGTTGTAATCAATACAATCTGATCAAAATCGGTATTTGCAATGTCTTTATACTCACCACTGTATATTTGAATAGGTGCCAATGGTTGGCCATTCCTTATTTCACAACCACAAAATGCTAGTTCTGTAAATATCGCACCAATGTATTCTAATTTTAAGTGTTCAATCAGATAATCTCCAACTATCCCAGAGACTCCACCAAATGTTGTAATAATCAGAGAATCATGGAATTTTATATCTTCTTTAAATAATTTAATTTCTAAATCACTACTCATAATCAGTTATCGGATATGTTTTTTTTAAAGGTATATGCATAATAATGGATAATTGATTAAGTATTCAATGCAGAAACAAATGTTTAATTTCAGCTAAGAACACAATTATTGTTCCTTATTATTTTGAATTGTATCCTGTAGTAGTGAATGAAAAACGATTTTACTCATTCTCTTAATTTAATTAATGAAGAATATATTTATTTTACAACCTTAAGTTAAGTATGATTAAATCAAAAAAAAATTGCTACTATCTTAAAGAACTAGCTTTTTTTTTAAATTATGAATTTAAAGCTTACCCAAATCTAATTAATCACAAATGTAAGTTTAAATAACGTAGATTCATTATATCTCATTATGCAGAAAAAATACATTATCACTATATTAGTTTGGTTACTAATTGTAGTAGTAAGTATTGGAGGTAGAGATTTACTATTTGATGATGTTGAGCAAAATTCTCAATTAATCGAATCCAATTCTGAAGCAAGTAAAGGTACTGATCTCTATCGGGATCGATTTAATGTAACTACAGAGGGATTAACACATATCCTGATATTAGAAGTAGCAGATGGCCAAAAGGTCACTGATAATTCTTGGCGTAATTTTACATTATTTTTGATATCATATCTAAATGATTCTCTATTCGAATTGAATTATACAAATTATCTAGCAGAACCAATTTTTGTATTATTGGATCAACAGCAACCTGGATTTGGATTTGATGAGGTAGCTTCAAATTTTGTATCAGATGACGAGAAATATGGATTGATATATATCACAAATCCTGATTTTGAGGGAGATATAATTAGTATTGAAGAACATGTCCACCTCTTAAGAGAAAAAATTAGTTTTGAAAATGACACTGTAATTAATGGAGTCATTAATACAGCCCGAAATCAACTAGCCGATTATGCAGAATTTCTAGGTATGGATGTAAATGAATTAGTAATGGATATGCTACCTACAATTGAGGTTGCTAGGACTTCAAATATTATTTTAACAGGTACTGCTGCGAATTTTGCAGATATTATTGAAGTATCAGAAGAAAGTTTTGAAAATTCAGAGATATTGGCTATAATACTAGCAATTATAATTCTTGCTTTTGTTTTTAAAAGTCCATTGGGTGTAGCAATCCCAATAACAGCAATGATTGCAGCATTATTCCCTAGTTATTTTCTCTCTGCTCTAATAGGTAAAACTGGATTATATCAGGTTAGTGATAATCTACCTGCTATGATTGCTATGATAGGAATAGCAGTAGCTATAGATTATAATTTATTTAGTCTAGTTAGATTCAGAGAGGAATTTCGTAAACGTAAGGGTAGTGCACTTGCTGATGGTACTTGGGAAGATAAAATAGTTCAAGTTCAAATTAGAGAAGAAGCCGCGGATAAGACAAATAAAACAACAGGAGTAGCAGTGATGTATAGTGGATTCACGGTTATCATTGGTTTTCTATCATTATTAGTATTAGGATCTGATTTTACCTTAGGATTAGCGATAAGTGTATCTATTGTTGTATTAGTATCAATATTGACTGCAAGAACCTTGACACCCGCAATATTAGCTCTTTTTGGACACTATCTGGATTGGCCTAATTTTATCAGCGGTGGCGATCGAGAGGTGAAAGAAATACAAGAGAAAGAAGAACAGGGTGAAAAATTAAATAAAAATGATTTCTGGTTACGTTGGTCAAAAAGAGTAATGAAGAGACCTGGTGTTTACTTGCTAATTAGTATCCTATTTATGGTACCCTTTATCACTCTATCAACTCAAATGGATCTTTCATTTGATTTCGTTAAGCAATTACCCCAAGGAACTGAATCAAGGGAAGGATTTGAAATTCTTCAGCAAGAATTTAGTTTGGGTACATTAAACCCTTATGAAATAATTCTGGATCTTGGTGAAACAACCAATTTCTTCGCTGATTCTTTTAGTGATCAAGCAGCCTTAATTGTGGCAGGAATAAATCGATTTGCTACGTGGGGGATGGATTTCTATCAGATTCGCGAAAAAGATGACTCAGTCCAGTCATTTGATGGTGTTAGTTCCATATCAGTAAGTAGCAATGAAACAGGATTGTCCACACACACATATCTGGATATCATGAACAAATTAGATGAACCGTTTTCTTTCTCTAAAATTACCTTCATTCAAAATTTGAAATCTTATATTAATTGGAATGGTGGTGAATATGGTGCAAACAACACCATACTTATTAGACTAACATCAAATTTAGATGCAGGGACATCTTCTGCATGGGAATTAGTTGATATAATACGTGATAAGATAGATGAAATATTTAGTAATATTGGAGGGATAGAAGCTACTTATGTAACAGGTATGGCAGCATCATTCAAAGATAGTAAAGATGAGATGTATCAAAATATTCCACTTATGTTATTTGTTGCTGTAATATCAATTTATATTATTCTAATGCTACTATTTAGAAGTATTATTCTTCCTGCAAAAGCAATAATTACAATAGCAGGATCAATACTATTTGGAATGGGTGTTTTGGTGTTCATCTTTCAACAAGGTAATTTACTTGGTCCATATGAAGTATTTGGTTTTGTAATTTGGCAAGCAGAAACATCAGGAATCACCTTTTTTATACCCGCATTCTTATTCACTGTAATTTTAGGATTAGGTATGGATTATTCAATTCTTATTATTTCCCGGATAAAGGAAGAATATGAAAGAACTGGAGATATGTCGGAAAGTGTTGGAATTGGTTTAAGTAAGACGGCAGGAGTTATTACATCCGCAGCGATAGTTATGATTTCAACATTTATGGTATTTGCACTAAGTCCTATGTTAATTCTAAAAACCATGGGAGTCGCAATGGCAGTAGCTATTTTTATCGATGCTAGTATATCAAGAATTATTTTATTACCAGCAGCAATGAAATTAGCTGGTAAATGGAATTTCTGGTTACCTAATTGGTTGAAGAAGATATTGCCTGAGATTAAACTGGATCATTAATCAATTCTTACAAATATAAAAAACTAAATTTAATCGTCAATAAATTCATTAATATTATTCATTGTTTCTTTACTTGCTTTCAAGTTTTCTTCAAATATTTTTTGATTATGAATAATAAACTCCTCTCTACTGATTTTACCATCTTTATTTAAATCAGCTTTGTTTTTAACCTGTTCCCACATATCAAGATATTCTTTTTTAAAATTTTTAAATTCTACATTGGTTTTATCTAATTCTAATGATATTGCTAGATCTTCAATTAGCAATTCAAAATCGATTTTTTCTAACCACCCAGATTTATCTGCGTCAAACTTATCAAATAAATTATTTAATACATCTACATCAACTTTAATTATTTTCACCCAACCTATGGTAGACTTATTATCCTACAACAAATACTTTGGATAAGAATTGATAAATATTTCCTCAAACAATAATTTGAAAGTCGAATTTTTATTTGTTTTCTATTTAATAATGATAAACAAGCAAAATAAAAAACAAATTTTAAGTTTAAATTTTATAATTTTTGCTTTTTAATATCCTATTAAATTTACTTTTTTCCTTGATAAACCAATCTTTGCAACTATTCCTGAATTAAAACTTAAATTATCATGCTCAATCCCATCAGTAAAAATCACACCTCCTTCAGACATCATGGATTCAATTTTTAATTTTTGATCTATTTGTAAATAACCAAATATAATATTATTACCAGTGTTAATGCTTGTCCATGGCTCTCTTACACAAAATACCAAGGTATCCATATTCCAGGGATATGCATATTCTTCCTCTCTTATATCTTCTAAATCTAAATCTTTAAACTGGCTAATTAATTTATTAGCAGACGATACAATTGATTTAAACCACCCTGTTGATCCAATTCCTGTAGAAACTACTATACCTGATGAGGAATGATTTTCTTCATTACCATCAAATGAAATTCGATATCTAGCTGATTTATGAGATTGATGGCCAATGAAGATATCATTTACACCTATGATTGATTGTTGATTGTTCAAATCAGCTTGAGCCAAAGATATTTTTGATTGAATCATCTTATCATCCAATATATCCTTTATATACGTACGGAATTTGGAAATTGAAAACTTTAGCAAAATACCTTCAATTGTCTGAGGATCAGGATTTATCCCCACTAGTGGTTGATCCTCTAGATATTTAGATGTGTTTATTACTAGACCATCTCTACCCAAAACAATTACTAGATCGGTGGTATTGAATAAAAATGATGGTAGAAATGATTTATCCACTATTTGAGTTTTAATATTAGAGGGTATAATTTGCTTGATTTCCTTCAATGCTTCATAATATAATTTATGGAAATTGATATAATCAGCAAAAGAACCACCCATATGTTCAATATAAAATTTTGCCTGTTCTTTTGTATTATAATACTCAACTAACTCATCAAGTGGTGTTTTCTGCGTGATAATTACTACTTTATCATATTCTACCATCTATTTCCCTCCTAATTTAGCAATGAAGAAAGCATTTCAGATGTAATTGTTAAATTACCTATTTTACTTGCATTAGATGATAATTCATTCATCGATAAAGCTAATAATAAACGTGGATCTATTTTCTCGAAGACCTGCATTTCTAAATTTTTTGCTTTTGATTTAAAATCAGCCTCTTTAATGATATTTTCCCCATTTAATTGTACTAATTCCTCTTTTTGTTTTTCAAGCGCTATATCGGTATTTAATTCATTTTCTCGGATCTTCCGTTCCTGTTCTACTGCAGAAGCCCTTCTGGCATATATTGATTTATCTGCCTTTTCTTGAAGTCCCTCTCTATATTCTGCTTCCAATGCTTTAGCAATCTCAGGAGTAGGTTTTATCGAATTAAAAGTTATAGATAAAACTTCAGCTCCCATTTCTTCCAATAAATCTGCATTTTTTACATATTCAATTACTGTATCCGCAAGATATGTATTTATTGCCAAGGCTTCTTCTAAATCTAATTTCTTTATCTCAGACCTTGTTTTCATTTGAACTACATTTTTTATTCTCAATTCTAATTTTTCTGGGTCTTCAGATTTATAATTATCAGATTCAGGATCTATTTGAAAATTTAATAACGTATTCATTCTACTAGGATCGTTGATTTTGTATGTAAAATGTCCCTGTAATGAAATGGTCTGAAAATTCTTAGTTATTTCATTAAATATGAAATGAGAATCTATAGTTGTTGCAGGAATTGCAATAATACTTGCGTTATGCTTCCAGTACATAAATGATATACCATATCCCTGTTTTTTTATCTTACCAGAGACATATTTGATGATAAATTTTGATGGGTCACCTTTGTAGTGTTTTAACATCTTTTCACCTAATATTATATACCACCTGATTATTTAAGTAAAGTAGGATTTTATTAAGATTTACACGTTAGATTTAATTATAGGTAATATTTACTTAATAAATATCATAAATTTCATTGAAGTAGTAAAGGTGTTCTCGCATATCCTGTAGATTTTCCTTTCTTTTTACAAATCCTTTTTGAATTAAACGTTTGAGTGAACTCCGGATGGTTTTCTGGTTATGAATGTGAGTTGTTTCAATTATGTCATTAATCGTTAATGGCTCGATGCTCGTTCTTAGTACATGAAGTATAAATTTTGCCGATGAAGTTAAAGTTTGAGTATCTTCAAAGGATATTTTATCAATTATTTTTGTTGCAGTATTCTTTATATCCTCTGTTTTCCTGAATTTTAAAAATCGAAGCTCTTTAGGTGATAATGAGATGATAAATTCCTTTTGATCTGATTGAATTTGATAATTATCTAATGAAATAACCAATGGCATTACTGTATCAATTATCTCTATTTTGATGATTGATTTATTTGAAACAATATTATGTGATGTCAATAAATTTCTTGACGCAATGGATTGGATTTGAAATACATCTGATTTTGTATGAACAATTGCCCCTCCGACATTTAGAGCCATAGCAGTTGATCCAATTGGCGAACTAATCAATATGGAGTTAGCATTATCTAAATCGGAATAAATGGATCTTCCATCAATGTTTATATCATATCTGATTCTATGATTTATTCGTGATGAAGATAGGAGAATATCATTTAATACTACAATTTTTGATTTATCAATTTCAACTTGCATGAGTCTATGTCTTTCGATTAGGATATTTCCGGTTATATATTCCTCAATACACCAATCTAATCGTGTTAGATCATAGTCAGAGAAAAATGAATTATCACCCGGAAATTCAATAACCAGTAATAACGGGAGACTGTCAATAGATTTTACAATGGAAAAGATATCTGAATCAGAAAAACAAATAAGCAAATCCATTTCTTCATTTGAGTCTAAAGGATGATACTTATCAATATCAACCGTACCTTTTAACGATTTCATCAATTTAACAAAGATATTATCTATCATTTTAACTTCAAATTCAGAGAAATTAGTCGGAATGTTATAAAAAATTCTCTTAACTTTATCTGTCATTTATTATATAATCATTTAAAAAGATATTAAATTAACTTTTTTCTTTTAAGCCTAAAAAAGACAAAAAATATAATTTAACACTACCATAATTCTCCAGTTTTATTAAAATCATTGATTTCTGAAATAATTAATATTTTGCAGTGCAATGATTTTATTTAAAACACTTATAAGCAATTTTTCACTTCTATTTAAATAAATGTAGATAAGTATATAATGAATCTTTACGTATAAGAATTATAATGTCTTCTTCAATAATCAGGAAAATTTCTTTGGTTTCTAAAGGTGGAATATTATTAGGTGAATATCCCAAATCTGAACTTGAGAATGAAAAAGTTCT
>JAOUKW010000589.1 GCA_029882335.1 Candidatus Heimdallarchaeota archaeon
TTTTTGGAATGGAAATTCCTTATTATTGGTGTTGAATTTATTTTGTTGTCTTTAATTAATTACATCATAATTGAAGTTGTATTAATTGACTTAAAATTATATAGAGTTATTTTATTTTTGCTCAAATCTAATTTTGTGTTAATTTCAGTCGGAATATCTTTAGTGAATATGTTTTTTACTTTTCCAAATTTCCAATATACTTACAAAGCATTGTTTTCTCAGTTGTTTTTTTATGCTATTTGTGCTTTATCTGCATTTGTAAATTTTGTTACATTAGAGGTAATTATCTCAGAAAGAACTTTTGTACAGTTGATTAATCCATTTGGATTATTTTTATTTTCAGGTGTATCAATTGCTGTATTATTTTCTTTAATTATTCGAATAAAGGAAATATTTAGACTTTCAAATATACAAATATTTAAACAAAGAGATGTATATATTCTTCTTCTTCTTCTTTTGCTGAATCAAATAACATTAGTATTTGACCTACTATCAATCTATCTCCCAGTGGTATTTGCCTCTTTGATAGTGCTCTTTGTTGTTCATAAACTTGTTTTACATTCGAATTTATTTTTTATTACAGATACTGAATTTATTGGTGTAATGATAAAAGATACAAATTCAAAAATATTGTATGAGTATAATAAGGTTAAAACAGATAAAAACTATGAACATTTGAAGGGATTGTTTCAATCATTGGATATTGATTTTCGCAAAAGTCTAACCATTGATGGTCATTTAGAAAAGGTAAATTATGGTAAAATACAGATAATCATTAGTAACGGTAATTATTTCAATTTTACTTTAATTGTCACTAAACACAATTTAGTCACTGAAGCATTGTCTAAATTTATGTTAAAACAGATTGAAAATGAGTACATTGTACAAAATGGTAATATTGATAATATCGATTTTGAGAAGGTTATTTTATATCTAAGTAAATATTTTATTCAATAAGTTTCTAATTTAATTGTAACTAGTCATTTTTTCTATTTTCTTGTATTTAATCATTAGTTGTAAATGATTTAGATAGCTTATTATTGAAGAATAAGACTAACCAAACGACAGGGCTTTGCAATAGAATAATTATGGGTATTGTTGTTTGTAACACATTTGGATCAAGAGTAACTGCAAATGCATTGGCTAGAAATGAAATGGCTATAGTGATTGCACCGATACCAGTTATTAATCTTCCAATTAGATTCACCTGGGATTCAGATAAACCAAATACTGTTTCTCCACTAACTTTGAGTTTTATTGTTTCTTGATCAAATGTTTTAGATTTTTGAGCAGGTACTCGATTTCCTGATTCATCTGAATATTGAACAAATTCTAATCCGATTTCTCGATTTCCTTTGCTTAATGCGATATAATCAAAAGTGATTTGTTTTGTAGTCTCTGGTTCAAAGTCAGGTATTACTATTGATTTTGGTGTCACATTATCAATACTATGAAGGTATATTCTCATACCCTTGGTCTTAAAGGGATTATGAACAGTAATCTTCATTTCCGTACTCTTATTTTTGATAATTGATGAATTTGTAAATGCAGTTCTAATTACTTTATATTGTAATTCTTTTTGTGAAATAATTTGCTCTTCTATTTTATCTGCACGTTCCATATAAATGTTGGAAATTACTAATAATGTAAGTGATATGGCAAAAATTATTAGTATAGAATCATTTTCAAATATTTTTTCTCCTTTTCTATCCATGTATATGATGTAAAGTAAGAAATTAAATGGAACCATTGCTAAAAATAAATATAAGGTAGATTTAATGTTAGAATTTTTAATTTCTTTAAAGGAGACACTAGAAACATCATTTGTTTTATCTTCATTTACCAATGTTTTTGATAAAAATTGATCTATCCTTTCATAAGTCAGAGACGCGATAAGTCTTTGTGTCAACTTTGAATTCTTCAC
>JAOUKW010000191.1 GCA_029882335.1 Candidatus Heimdallarchaeota archaeon
CATTGTCACGTAGTTCCACAATTTTTTTCATAATTTCATTAATCAAAAGTGGAGATAATGCTGCAGTGGGTTCATCCAATAGAAGTAAACGAGGACGAGACATTAATGCTCTACCGAGTGCTAGCATTTGGCGTTGACCACCTGAAAGCACAAAAGCTCGATCATACCTTCGATTTCTTAAATCAGGAAATAATGAAAATACTCTTTCAATATCATCAGAAGGGTCTTCATTAGATAAATAAGCACCCATTTCTAAATTTTCAAGAATAGATAAATTTGGAAATACATTTTCCAGTTGTGGTACGTATGAAATACCTTTGGAAACAAGCATATCAGTTCGAGTTTTAGAAATTGATTCATTGTCAAACACTATATCGCCAGAAAAGTATGTAGCTAAACCATATAATACTTTAATAAAGGTGGATTTACCAGACCCATTTGGACCAATTATAGTTACTATTTCACCTTGATTGATCATAAAATCGATTCCATTTAATATTTGTACAGACCCATAGCCACCATTTAGATTAGTTACTTTCAATAATTTACTCATATCATTCACCTAAATATGCTTCAATAACAGAAGACATTTCTTTAATCTCATCTGGACGTCCTTTTGCAATTACAACTCCAGCAGCCATAACAAATATTCGATCTACACCTTTCCTAAGTATAAAATCCATATTGTGTTCAATAATTATCACTGAAATATTTAATTGTTCTCTCATTTCTCTAACCTTTTGAAATATCTTCTCAGCTAATGGAGGAGCAACACCTGCAACAGGTTCATCTAGCATTAATACTTTAGGATCACTCATTAATACCCTTGCTAAATCAACTAATTTTGATTGACCTCCAGAGAGCTCTGAAGTCAGATTATTTGCCATATGTGTAATTTCCAAAAATTCCAAGGTAGAATATGCTTTATCAAGCAAATCTTTTTCTTGTTTTCTAAACGCCTTTCTCTTAAATAAGGAAGGTAAAGAACGTGCACCGATTTGATTTTTTGGAGTAACCATTAAATTTTCTATTACTGTAAGATTTCTCCATAGTCTTGTATTTTGATAGGTTCGAGAAAGACCTAATAAATTTCTTTGATACGGCGGAAGATCTATTAATTCTTGATTATATAATTTGATACTACCATTATCAGCATCTAAATTACCTGCAAGAATATTGAAAGTTGTTGATTTACCACATCCGTTTGGCCCAATTAATCCTATTATCTCATTTTCATTCAAATCAAAATTAATATCTCGAAGAACATGTAAACCACCAAAACTTTTTTTGAGTTGAGCTACTTCTAATATTGTATTCATTCAAATTACCCCTTAAGCATCTATTCCTTCTCTTTCCCTCAAATCATCCATTGCCTTGGTATACATCTCTTGTTTGACAATGTTACTAGATTGTCTCGGTCGATATGATTTTTCGGGTATGAAACCTTTTTCAAACCGAATCATTCCTATTATTATCATCAATCCTACAAGTGCAACTTGGAGATAAATAAGATTTACATGAACATCATCACTCAATGTCTCAGAAATAGTTGCTTTTCCAAATAGATTACCTCCAATATCCACCACAATTAATCTAAAAATCCAATCAACCATACCAATAAACCAGTTTGATTCACCAGTGGTTCTAAGATTAGTTAAAAATCGGAAAGTATAATCTGTTAATATTATAATTCCGGATCCCACTATCATTCCTTTGTTATTACCTTTTCCACCCATAACAAAAGCAGCCCAAACTAGAAATGTTGATGTTGCAGCTGTTAACAGATCAGGAAATACATTTGTTAGATACCAAGCCCATATACCTCCTGCAAGTGCAGCCATTGCACCACCTATTGCCAATGCAATTGCTTTATATTTAAATACATTGTAACCATAAGTTTCAGTTACTTCTTCATCCTCTCTGATCGATTTTAATATTCGTCCATATGGGGAATTTAAAAATAATTGTGATAATAAAAATACTATTGCAAACAAAATTATTGCAATGATAAATAATATGGCATTATAAGGAATTTCTTCTTTAGGATAAGCTTTCATCCACCAATCATTAAGAGGTAGTGAATATTCACTTATACCAGGTGAAGTTGTAGTATCACCTGCCCTTCTTGTACGCAAAAATGGCTCTACATTGAGCATAATTCTTAAAATTTCTGAAATGCTTATTGTCACAATTGCAAAATAATCTG
The DNA here is from genome assembly GCA_029882335.1 of Candidatus Heimdallarchaeota archaeon. Taxonomy (GTDB): domain Archaea; phylum Asgardarchaeota; class Heimdallarchaeia; order Heimdallarchaeales; family Kariarchaeaceae; genus JAOUKW01. The sequence continues at coordinate 2,207 of JAOUKW010000191.1, forward strand.
ATCGCAATTTTATTGTAGGATAAGCCAATAAATAACCTATCACAAATGCTAGAATTGTACCTAGTATTATACCAATAAAAGGACTAATATTAATCCCAATAAATATATTCTTATTGTGAAATGAATATAAAGATGTTGTAATCGCACCAATTCCCGCAAAGAAGACAACGCCAAAGTTAACTAATCCAGTTATACCTGTATGAAAGTTTAATGACAGGGCTAATATTGCAAAGATTATCCATGTAATAAAGAAACCTAAGAGAAATATCATTCTTCGATTATCCTCGTTACTTGCAGGTAAATTCAAGATTAATATAAGAATAAAAATAATAAATAATATAAATAAATTATTTTGAAAACTTTCGTCTCTTAGACCCATGGGATATCGAGATGAAAATGGTTGAAAATTATTAAGGCTATATTTACCAAACTTTCTAGAAATTGTCTTTCTTAATTTATAAATGATGTTTTTGATATTTTGAATAGATAATGTAATAATATTTGTAAGAGGAGATAACATTATAATAAACTTCGTTTTTACCTGTTTTAATGGATTGATAATATATTTACTAAGAAAAGTAATTATTGCTATAAATTTAATTATACCAAATTGTAATTCCATAAAGAATTGATTAAAGAAACGCTTAATGAATGATTTATGAGTTACAATCCCTAGTTCTGCATTTCGCAATTCAATTCGAGCTAATTCAATTTTTCTTTGTTTAATTCTTTCTCCAATACCATCAGAGTAAAAAAGAAGAATTAATATTAAAATTGCAAAGGGTATTACATCAACGTATGAACTCATAGCATTTCTATTTAAGGGATTACCTAAACCAGCTAGAATTGGATAAGATAAAGCCCTAGCAAACCCGATAATAAGGGAGGCAATAACTCCACCTTCCAAAGAACCAATCGATCCAAGAACAATCACAGCAAAAGCAGCCAACAAATAAATCGAACCTGTAATTGGGCTAATTTTAAATAATGCAGACCATACAACACCTGCCATTCCTGCAATGCCACCTCCAATAAACCAAGTAAGAATTCTAATTCTTTCAACATTAATTCCAGATGAAGCAGCAAGATCAACATTATCTGCGACTGCACGCATTGCTTTACCAGTTTTAGTATAATTAATAAATATGAAAAGTAAAATAGTTGTTAAAATTATTATTTTTATGAGAAACCAAAATAAATCTTTAAAATTGAAAGTACACAAAATTGTCCCAACACATCCAGACCCTGTTTTTACCAATTCTGAATCAAAAAATTTACTACCAAGAAAAATTCTTATTTTTATGGTTTTTAATTCATGTACTTCAATTATTTCTCCTTCAGGGGGGACAAAATAGCTATTTGCACCAGTAAAACGGACATACAATAATCCTCGGATGACAAGTGCTACCCCAAGAGAGGCAATCATCATTGTATCAGGTTTTGCATCACGTTTACGCAAAGGCCTATAAACTAAATAATCAATGATTACGGCAATAAGGCCAGTTCCAAAAAATCCGATTATCATTGCATAAATCAACAAATGTTCTCTTAATATGCCTTCAGGTGCACCATCTATAGATTTTGTAAACCAAGGAGTTAATTGTAAAAAAATAGCAAAGTAACCACCAATAGTTAAAAATTCAGCATGACTAAAATTTGCAAAACCAAGAATTTTATATGTTAAATTTAAACCAAGAGCTAAGGATAGAAATATAGCACTATATAATAATGTTAACAATAATACACTCATGATATCTATAGTCAATATTCCATCTAATTTGTTTATTTTAAAGTAAATCTGGATTACAAGAATTAGAATTAAAACAATAAGAAAAATGTTAAATGTAAACCGGCGATAACTAAATATCTTATTTTGTTTATTTTTTTCATTAGTAAAGATTGATTTCAATTTACCCAAAATATCAGATTTAACCATACTAAATCATTGTATTTATTAACTGTTTATAAGATAATCTAAAAAATCAAATTATTTCGACAATTCAAATTATAAATAAAAGAATTGTAAATATGTTTTATTTCGTTTATGTATTTATTAAGGCATTATTATTATTATTATTATTATTATTATTATATTATAAATTTATTTTGTTTAATTATTTTTTCGTCTTCTTCTGAAAGCAGTGCTTACTGCAAATAATGCAATAATAAAAGCAGGAAGTGAAAATGGTAAGAAACCACCATCTTCATCATCAGAGGAACTTGCTGCGGCTGCAAATGGATTTACTGGCCATTTAGTTACATCTAAAGTTGCTTCATCTAGTGTTAATACACCTTCAGACCAACCACCAACGGTTACTAATGTGCCAGATTGAGCTTGCCATACATCATATGATCCACCTTCAATATCACCATTTGTATCAAAGCTAATTGTTCCAGATGCACCAGCATAATTTGTTCCAACAGTTGTAACTGCGTCCCTTATTTCAGCTCCAGTGGCAGAAGTACCTGCTTCAACAATTGCTTTACCAGCGATCATTGTAGCATCATAAGCTTCTGCGACAAATATATCAGGATCATTTCCAAATCGAGTATTATATTGAGAAACAAAATCAGTTGTACCTGTTACTTTTGGAGCAGTACCAACAGTACCTTCCATTGAAGCAGTTATTCCTTGAATTGTGAATATATCATTTGAAGCAATCCCATCAGTACCAAATATTGGTCCAGTATATCCTGCTGTTGCAAGACCATTTATTATTGCAGCACCATCATCAAGGAAGCTTACTAAATAAATTGCGTCTGCAGAAGCGTCAACTAAAGATTGTACGATACCAGTAAAATCAGTAGTAGTTTCTTGATTGTATGCTTGATTTGTTGCAATAATATATGATGCATCAATTGCCTGGTATGCCTCTACAAATGCACCAACTAAACCTTGACCATATGGGTCATCGATACCGGCGATTGCAACTGAAGTTGCACCAGCTGTATGGAGTAGTAAACCACCAGCTCGACCTTGGAATTTATCAGAGGGTACTACTCTAAATAGATACCCATTGTCCTGATACTCAGTTATTGAAGGAGAGGTTGAAGCATATGAAATTTGGGGAATACCAGCGGCCATTAAAATTGGAATTGCTGCTAGTGTAGCAGAAGATGCAGCTGCACCAACTACTGCTTTTACACCAGCTGCAACTAAGTTTGTTGCACCAGCAGCTGCACCCGTTGCGGAGGTTGCAGTATCTTGAGTTACCAAAGTAAATGTAACTCCTAAACCCATATCATTTAAGTGTTCAATGGCTAAGGTTGCACCATTTTCAAAACTTGGACCAAGTATACCGAGACCTCCGGTCATTGGAGATAATAATCCAATTTTTTCGGTAGTTTGAGCTGAAGTTTTTAATGGAACAACACCCATTCCAATTATTCCGAATGTCATTGTTAAGATGACACTGAGTGTTATTAGTTTTGTTCTTTTCATTCTATCACCAAATATATTATATAATATATTAGCATTAATCTAATCAGATATAGATTAAATAAACCTTGTTATTATTGAGAGTAATATATATGAAAAACAACTTCAATTAATATAGTTCAAATTCATAATTGAGGGAGGAATAATGAATATACTAAAAAATCAAAGAATATGCAATAATAAATACACCTAATAAACAAGTAACTATTACAAAATTATATTGCTGAGCGATTTTAATAAAATACTTCATCGTTAAAAATCCAGTAATCGATGCAAAAAATATGGACACCATGATGCCATAGAATGATAATTCTGAAAATAAAGAATTCCCATCAAGTATTGAAAAAAAGATATCCAAAATTATTGCACCTAATACTGCAGGTACAGATATGATAAAGCTTGATTTAAATGAAGTTTCTAGATTAAAGCGAAGGAATACTAATGAGGTTATAGTAATCCCAGAACGACTGATACCGGGGATAATTGAAAAACCTTGGGCGATACCGATGAGTAATGCCTTTTTAGGTGTCATCAAAGTAATATCAGTAATACCATCTATTTTTTTACTTTGATATAATAAAACTCCAGTAATAATTAACGAGAATCCAATAACTAAAGTGATTATTTTAGATGTTGAATTGTGAATAAATGAATATAAAAATAATCTTAAAGGAATACCAATAATTGCTGTACCTAATGTTGAGTAGAATAATAATATTTGATACGGAATGGTCTCTTCATTTCTAACAGTCAAAATCTCCTTCCATAATGAACGAAACACAACGAGAACTGCAATCAGCGTACCTAGATGTAACCAAAATGCCAAGGAAATTGCAACATGCTCAGGAATATCAAAAACAGAAGTTGCGATAAACACTAATTGACCTTCAGATGAAATCGGTAACCATTCAAATAATCCTTGTAAGATCCCCATTAGTATGTAGAAAAAAATATTCATCAATCATTCTAATGAAGATGAGAATAAGTATATTTCTAAATTAAATCATTTATTGGCACTGATTGAAGAACTGAGAAAATAAAATTAGAGTTTTATTTCTTAATGTTTTTCAACAGATTAGATGAAAAACACATATGGATATTCCTATCTTCGAGTTAGAAAGTGATACAATAATTGTTTGGGATGAGAGGATAGGATCAATACTATATGAATTGGGATTTTTTGGTAAACCACTTGGGTTAAGAAAAGCAAATCCCGGAAAACTTCAAAGACCACTTGTATTGTCCATGTTTGATGCTTTATATCTCAGTAAGAAAAATATAATCAAAATTTCTTACAATGGAAATCTTTTAGATGAAAATGAGTTTTTGCAAGTTGCTGATGAGTTATATGTGGATTTTTCAAGTAAGTATCAAGTTTACGAACATCTAAGAAATATGGGATATGTGGTAAGACCAGGAATGAAATTTGGCAGTGATTTTGCGATTTATGAAGAAGGACCAGGTAAAGATCATTCCATTGCAGTAGTTCATGTTGTCAATGATAGTGTTAATTTAAAGGCAATTGAAATAGTTAGAGCGGGGAGACTAGCAGCGTCTGTTAAGAAAAATTATCTAATTGCAACAATTTCAAATGATAATAATCCAATTTTTTATGGTTTTGATAGAGTTAAGATTTAAATCTTTCATCAACAGGTTAGATCATCCTAAAAAATAGTGATTTAATCGTATTCAATTCCTTAAGCTAGCAACTTATAATTTTAATAGAAATGAATTTAAATACCTTAAAACGTATAATAATAATATAATAATTTCTTAATAGAGAAGGGGTGTAAAATATTTCAGATTCATTAGAAAGTTTCATTAACAGAGTTGTTTCTGAATCAGAAGATATAACTAAATTAAAAAAATTAGCTCTCCGAATTAATAAAATGGGTAGTAAATTTGCTGATTCTGCGGAAAACAACGGAAAAAAAATACAAAATATAACTAGAAGAATGAGTAAGGCGGAAGATGATTTCGAAGAAATTGTAGAAAGAATCATGGAAGCACCCCCCGGATCATTAAATCTGAAGGGTTTATCGATAATGAGCCCAAGAAAGGCTAAACCAAAAGCAATACCTACGACAACTGG
>JAOUKW010000590.1 GCA_029882335.1 Candidatus Heimdallarchaeota archaeon
ATTAACATTCAGATCATTAAATTTAACAAACATCTCACAATTAATTGGAAAAAGTAAGAGTACAACGATTGAACATCTCAAAATATTGGTTGAGGAGGGTTATATTGAATTTGATTCTTCCTCTACTGAATGGGGAAAATTTTACAGACCTACTCTTATAACAATTGCAATATCTAGATATTTTGATTCTGAAACAGAGGAAATGAATTTGGATCAAGAAATAGATCGATTACGGAAACTTTCTGATGATGATTTTGTCCTTAATAGATTAACTCATTACAGAAAAAATACACCAAAAAATGATTATCAGTCAATCAAATTCATTATAGAAGTTGTCAATGAATTAAATGCAAATATACATCGAATTGCTGTAAAAAACATCCAAAGACATCTATACAATTTAGAGATTTTATCTTTGGTTAACAGTATACAAAAAAATGGGTTCGATGAGAAAGAAGTTATTCGAACATTTAATAATATCAAACAAGACATTCCCTCTGATAATTTATCAAAACTATTATTTGATGTTGATACTTCAGATGAACAAGAAATCTTTGAAGTTTGTAAAAAACTCATTGGAAAACAACTCTACCCAGTTATTGATTGGATATCTGGAAAAACTGATTTTTCCAAAGAATTTTTACCCCTTCTTCCAATGGGTGAACACACAGATTGGACAACTCAGATTAGAATTGGATCCGTAGATCAGTTTTTAAGATTCATTAAATTACTAATCAGTACTGTTAAACAATTCAAAGTTTTAAAAGCAGAAATAGATGAAGAAAATCAACAAAATGCGATTTCAAATAAACAAACAACTGTACAGTATTTGAATATCTTCACATCAAATCTTGACATACCGGAATAGTTCATGAACTGTATTTGATTCTCACGATTTAAGATGACTTCAAGAATTTAATTATATGAGGTGTGATATTCTCACTTTTTTCAAAAATATCAAAATGACTATAATCTTCAAAATGAATTAATCTCGACTTCTCTATCGTTTTTTCAGATTTTTTTATTAGCCGATATTCGTCAGTATTTTGTTCATGATGACTCATAAATAACAAAGTGGGAACTTTGATATCATCAATAATAGAGTCTACTTCAGTTATTATCTTATCAATTTCCGATTCCATCCAATTAGCTATTGCCTTTATTGGCTGTCTATCAAAAGTTGAAATTATTTCTTTAATGAGCTGATATTGACTTATTGGTTTAAGTGTCTCATCGAAATTTTTGGCTATTGCTTGGAAGGTTTGACCATCTTTGCTACCTGGTACTCCATCGCATAATATAATTGAATTTAATCGGTTTGGATAATATTTCGCAAGCGAGTGAACCATCCAACCTCCTAATGAAAAACCATATACATTGCATTTATCAACTTTTAATGCATCTAAAACACAAATAATATCATCTGCAAACAATTTTAAAGAATATCCTTTCGCATCAAGAGGTTTATCACTATTCCCATGACCCCTCATATCGATAAGTATTAATTTAAATGAGTCTTTCAAAACAGGTACATATCCAAATTTGTAAAAATAACTATGATCCATCATTCCTCCGTGTAGAAGTACTAAAGGATCTCCATGGCCTTCTACAGTATAATAAATCTTAACATCGTTATTATTAGTAAATGTCATAGGAAATTATTACAGTTTCATAATTTAAAATTTATGAAATCATATTGAACAAATTATACAATAATAATTGTTATATCCATACTTCAGAAGAGATGTATTATGACTCCAACCTCTGATGCTTGATCATTTCATCGAGATAATCCTGCAACTTAGGTTTCTCCAACTTCTCCCAAATATCACAATCCATGTATTTACCAATTTGAGACTCATATGAGCTTGATCGATATTATCACTCTTAAATGATATGCTTCATTTGCAATATTAA
>JAOUKW010000591.1 GCA_029882335.1 Candidatus Heimdallarchaeota archaeon
CAATAGTGGAAAAAGCAATGGTCGAACTTAGATACGAAACAGTATCTACATTCAAATTAATTTCATTTACTGCTTGTACTTGAGGTATAAGTAATATTATTAACAGTAGTATCGAGTAAAAATATTTCATATCGACAGCTGCTCCAAGATAGTAGTTAAGATAAAAGAAATTGCATAAATAAATAGTATTCTAAGAATCAAACGAATATTACCTATTCTGAATTCAAATGGAAATTGTCTATCAGTTTTCATTTTATCTCACCTTAACTATAGTTTCAGATGAATGACTTGGATCATCACCTGAACCAGTATTCTCTAGTAGAACAAGGTTTTTAACGTTGTAAGGGTCGGTAAATACGTATTCTATATTCATAAATTGCTGATCTTCTCTTCCTGATCTTTTATTCATTGTTTTTATGATATTAATGCTCGATAAAATAAATTTATCCAATCTATAATTAAACTCATCCGTCCATTTTTGATTGAATTGAATTTGACGTTCATTATCAAAATAAGCTGCATTAGATAATGATAAAGATGTATATACTCCATGCAATGTCTTTTGATTATTAATAACATGAATTAAACCAGTAATAAAATTATGAAATAAACCAAATGAACCATGATCAAAATCATAACTATATTTAGAAATTAATTGAGTTTTTAAATTTATATCTAGATTAGGTGTATGGAACATCACATAGTCATTTCTGTATTCATCAAACTTTTCTTTCAAATTAATTTTATATTCTATAATTTTACGGTTCATTATATTTTTTTGATTTAATTCATAATCCAGTACAAGTTTATCTCTAAATTCCTTTGGTATTTTATTTTCAATGAGATTGGATGTGTATTTATTCAATGCAATATTATTTTCATCTTTCAGAGCTTGTGAAAATGAGGTTAGGAATTCTTCTTGCTGTCTACTAAACTTCTTTGGAGTTTCTTTTTGAAATTGAGTTGTTACGAAAGATGATATAACCGTTCTGATATCTTCAATGACAAGATATCTGTATTTTGAAGATGCTGTACGGAATAAATTATTGATTATATTAATTAAATCAATATTACCCTGATTAATTGAAATATCTGCAAAATCTACACAGGGATGTTTTTTCAACCAATTTACATCATGTAGTTTAATTGAATTAGTTGATTGCATTCGAATTAAAAGTCTATTTTTAGAAAAAGATGATGAATTGGCAATAATTAATGTACATGGAGAATCACAACTATGGGATTGGATCTCATTAATAATTCGATAAAAATGCAATCTTGTAACTTCTCCTCGATTGCCAATAGCACAATTTACCAGAGGTGTTACTCCTTGACGTTTATTTGATTTTTTCAGTTCTGGAAATACTGTTGAAAGAGATCCAATATCAAAATTACTCATATTATTTTTTATATTTGGAAAGTTGTGGTTATTGAATTGATTAAATTGTATTGTCGCAATTTGAGATTTTAGATACTCATCATTAAAGGAATTTCTATTTACTAAATTATTATTTTGCAGATCCAAATTGATCTCATTAACTATTAGGTAATTTTGAAGAGAAGAAAGTTGTCCTCTTTGGAGTTCCATCCTGTACATTTTTGCCATTTCAAGAGATGTCTTAATTGAATTAAAATCAATTTCTGCTTTTTTTATATCAGAAGAAAAACATGAAGTTATCAAATTCATGTGATCCTTACAAAATCTATTGAAATTTAATATTAAATTTTTAGCATCTTCACGATTATCGTTTAATTTCAATGCCATTGAGGCTAATAATTTTTTATTAGTTGAAAGATCAATTTCTTGATTGGCTGCAAGTAGTATGACAAGTGTATCTTTATAACTTCTCAATTGTTGAAAATGATACATTAAATCTTCATTTGATAAGATGATATCCAAATTGGATTTAATTC
>JAOUKW010000592.1 GCA_029882335.1 Candidatus Heimdallarchaeota archaeon
CTAATTAACGAATTAACCTCATATATTTATGGTATTGTCATTTTATTATCTATTGCAAGCTTTATGCTTTTAATTCATTTATATCTCGCATTTTTCTTTCATAATTAACCCTTATAAATAGCCATAATGGCATCTAGCAATTGAATTGCCTCTTGTTTTGGTCTTTGAAATGTATTTCTACCTATAATCGAGCCATATCCTCCACCCTGATGAATTTCAACGATTTCATTTAAAACATCCTCTTTACTCTTTGCAGACCCACCTGAAAAAATCACAATTCTTTTGTTATTGAAAGTTGCTTCTACAACATGAGCTATCCTTTCTCTAAGTGAGTTCATTTTTACATTATTATATGATGCCCTTGCTTCTTCAAGTCCTATACTATTTGTAGGAGGTTTAACTTTAATAATATCTGCACCAACTTGAGCTGCAATATGTGCTGCATATGCAACAACATCAAGTGCAGTCTCGCCCTCTTTAGATATTTTTTCACCTCTTGGATATGACCAGACAATTGCCGCTAAACCTACATCATGTGCTTCTCGGATCAATTCACGAAGCTGCCACATACTTTCATTTTTATTCGCGCTTCCTGGATAAATTGTAAACCCAATACCATGACAACCCATTTCCAAGGCATCTTGAATACTTGCAGTCATCGCTTGAGATGGATTTTCAGACGAATATAAGGAATCATTATTGTTTACTTTCAAAATTAGTGGAATATGGCCAGGATATTCTGTTGCTGCAGCCTCTATAAATCCTAAAGGTGCTGCATATGCATTACAACCACCCTCTATGGCGAGTTCAACGTGATAGAGTGGATCATATCCCTTTGGATTTGGTGCAAATGATCTTGCAGGACCATGTTCCATTCCTTGATCTACCGGTAATATAACAAATTTACCAGTTCCTTTTAATTTACCCGTTTGCATCATTGAGTATAACTTACTTCTTACTCCTGGTGAGCGATGGCTATAATTTCTAAGAATATCGTCAACTTTTGACATATTATATTTTCATAGAATAAAAGTCATATTTTTATCTTTACTATTGAAATTGATAGAATCACTAAAATTATTATGATCTATTTGATGAGTTCAAATCAACTACTATTTCCCAATTCAATGAAAATTACTCAAATTAAATTTTATAATTTTCTAAATATGAAAGTTTATCATACCATTTGTCGAAATTATCAATTGATGGATAGTTTTTTGAATGTTCTTGAATTTGTTTTGCTAGATTCATTGTTTTTCTTAATCCCAATAGAACTTTTGGTTTGTACCAACCCCTCATAGCTCGTTCAACGATGTTAATGTTTTCTTCAGGATTGTTTATCATAGTTAAGATATCATCTTCTTGGAGTATATTTTTCCTCATCAACCAATCAAAAGTGTCAATACCGAACTTTCGTACAAATTTAACTATGGCAATACCCCAACTAAATTCAACTCCAAATTGATTCCAAACCCATTTATTGTAATCCCAAAGCTCCTCTTCAGTATAGTTATTACTTTGAATTAAGTTTTTGCCTGCTTGGATTCCAGCGAGTAATGCAATTCCATGACCTTCACCGTTTAGAGGATTTGCCATTGCTGCTGCATCTCCTACTGCTAAAAATCCGTTGTGTACACAGCTAGGTAATGGTAACCTTGATGGAATTTGATCTCCTTGACTTGCAATTACCTCCGCATCTGGAAATACTCGTTTTCTTACTTTTTCATTTATTTCCTTGATATTCTTCCCAATATTATGATCTTCCAGAAGATAACCAAGTCCAATATTTAATAACTTTTCTCCTTTTGAGAAATACCAATAATACCCAGGCATAATGTCTTCTATTTCAGGCTCATAAGTAAGGTATAACTTATTTCTATAATTGTGTGGTTTTGATGTTTTAATAATCTCT
>JAOUKW010000192.1 GCA_029882335.1 Candidatus Heimdallarchaeota archaeon
GCACTCAAAGGTGTAGTAGATGCTGGCATTGAAGTACCTGTAAATGATAAGATATTTCCTGCGGAAGATGTTCTAAAAGGAGAACACATTACAAAGATTGCAACAGCAATTGAAACTGAGAACAAAGAAGCCTTCCAACAAAAATTTGCGAGATATCACGCAAATAAGGTAAAAACCGATGGTTTATCAAAATTAGTTGATAAAACAGTAAAATCCATTGATAAGGAGGTAAAATAATATGAGTATAGAAGAGTGGGAACCTAGGACTCGATTAGGAGAAGAAGTAAAAGAAGGAAGAATTACATCAATAGAAGAAATTTTCCAGAGAGGAATTCCAATTCAAGAATATGAAATTGTTGATATATTACTTCCAGATTTGACTGAAGAAGTAGTTGAAATTAATTTAGTTCAAAAAATGAGTAGTGCAGGTAGAAAAAGACGATTTCAGGCAACTATGGTTGTAGGAAACAAAGATGGTTATATTGGAATTGCACAGGCAAAGGTACGAGAAATTGGACCTGCAATCAGACATGCCATTCAACTTGCAAAAATGAATATTACTCCAGTAAGAAGAGGATGTGGCTCATGGGAATGTAGATGTGATCATTCACATTCAGTACCCTTTAAAACACAGGGAAGAACTAGTTCTGTAAGAATTGAGATAATTCCTGCACCAAGAGGAACTGGATTAGCTGCTGGAAATGTTGCTAAAACCGTATTGGATCTTGCTGGAATTAAAGATGTTTGGACAAGGACATCTGGTGATACTACAACAACATCGAATTTTGCAAAAGCAACTTTTGAGGCTTTAAAGGCTACTTATAACATTCTGCCACCAGCAGAATGGCAGAGGTGATTATAATGACAAATGCTGTAGCTATAGTAAGATTACGAGGAAAAGTAAATCGAAACTATGATGTTGAGCACACAATGAAATTACTTCGATTACACAAACCCAATCATGCTGTTATCTTTCCAAATAATGAAGCTATTCAAGGAATGCTTCAAAAAATTAAAGATGCAGTAACATGGGGTGAAATCGATCAAAACACTGTAGAGATATTATTGAAAAAGAGAGGTGAATTGAAAGGTAAAGATAAGGTTACTGATAAACACATAAAAACCAATACCAGCTTTTCTACCATCAAGCAATTTGCAAAAGCAGTTGCATCTGGTGAGGCGAAAATAACTGATATACCTGATATTCAACCGGTGTTTCGTTTAACACCACCCAGAAAAGGATTTACTTCACTAAAAAATCCCTACAACAGAAGAGGTGACTTGGGTTACCGAGGATCAGATATTATTACACTGATCGACCGAATGACATAGGTGATAAAAATGGTAGTAAGAAGAAGTAGAAAAGTACGAAAACAAAGAGGAGGTAGAAGTCATGGATGGGGTGTTGTGAAAGATCATAAAGGAAGCGGTATGAGTGGAGGAAAAGGTAATGCTGGACGTATGAGTCATAAATGGTTACAATATGTTATCCGAGAAAAAGAAACTGGAGAGAAAGCTCTAGGGCAGTATGGATTTAAACGACCCCAGCAATTTACTACAAAATATTCCACGATTAACACTTCACATTTGGATCAATCAATTGATAGTTTAGTCAATAGTGGTAAAGCTTCCAAGGATGGAGATGTTTATCAAATCGATCTAAATACACTCGGGATTACAAAATTACTCGCTCAGGGTGATATTTCACGAAAAATTAATATTACAGTGAAAATTGCTACCGAGCGAGCCATTAAAAAAGTAACAGAGAGTGGTGGTAAAGTCATTTTACCTGAATAATACGTAAATAATCCTTACATAACTCAATAAAATATAATAATTAAAATCATTAATATAATCAGACATATTTGTTTCAATATTGATTCAGTATATTTTTAGACTAATATGATTTTTTCAAGGTTAAAATAATTAATATTATGAGACATATACACTTGGTTTGATTTCGATGGTATCTCTAGTAAATAATTTAGATTGTAAATTTGTTTTCATGATCTCCATGAAGGAAGTATAATCAGATTTACTCCTAAATAAAATACTCACAATACCAATATTTGAATTCAATTGAATTTCCTTATGACTTGTATCATTAACCAAACCAATTACATTATCATATGAGATATAGAAATGTCTTTCATCAATCTTTTGTAAATCTTCAGGTGATTTTCCAGAAACCTTTTTTCTGTATAATATATCTCTAACAGAGGAAACTATTGGTATTCTAAAGGTATTTCTTGCCCACATAAATATGAATGTAAGTCCATTATTGTCCGTCTTTACATCAAAAAAATACCTTGCCATAGGAAAATCGTTTTTATATATGCCAACTCCTTTATAATTCATATTACTGCTCATAATTCCACCTCAATTACTTCTGCTTCTCCCTGTAATCTATTTTTAACAAATTTCATTCTTGAAAATTGTTCTCTTTCCTCCTCTTCCAATGCTATATCAATAAATCTTGCTGTATTTTTTAACCGAGGAATAATTATATGGTTTAATGCATTTACTCTTCTTTTAGTATTATTTATCTCATAGGCTAACTTCTGTAGTGTGGCAATTTTTTCAGCCAAAACTACAACTGAGTAAATATAACTTCTAAAAGCGGTAATTGTGTCATCTAATGCACTAGATGTACTTTCTGCATTATAAAATGGATAGGGTAGCTCACTCTTTTTGACTGATAATTTTGGTGTCTTTACACCCATGATATTCCTTGTGCTTGCATGTAGATACATTGTTTCAGGTGCAGAGAACCCAATTTCTTTGAGTTTATAGGTACCCAATTTAAAACTGGCTACACCTAACTGTTCATGAGCTTTTGTTAATACTTCATCAGCTTCTGATTGAGCGTCCTTTACTTCTTCAAGAACATTGTAAAACTCAATAATCAGAGCATCCATTTTTTCTTTTAGTAAATCATGTCCATGGGTAGCTAATTTTACTTTATTCTTAAATAGTAGAAGTTGCATTCGAGTTGGAGGTACATTTCTAACTCGGTTATCTGTGCTCATAAAATCATTTCTACTTCTAATATTATTTATACTTACGATTGTGATACTATAATTTTCTCAAAATTCATGGAAGACAATGATTATTTGATTTCTAGTTCCACCAACAAGAAGGCAATTTTATTTATTTTCTATTTAATTATCATTGTTGGTATAGCTTCCTTTTTTAATTGATTTTGTTTGAGTTGAATTATACTCTCATAGTATTAGAATACCCTAGGATTGATGATACTTATATGTCCACCCAAGAAATTGATTTAGTTGACTGGCTAAAAGAAAGATATGAGAACATAAAGAAAAGTATAGTAGATCATTTCGATGAATACACTCTGAGTAAGCAAAAAGTTGCACATCATATATCTCTGACCTTAACCCTAATTATTTCGTTATTAATTAGATTATTCCCAACTTTCAAGGGTTGGGAGCCAACTATTAAGGCTTTTGATCCATATATGCAATTACGATCTGCAGAGTATATTCTTGAACATGGTTTACTATCGTTCTTTTATTGGCACGATTATTATTCATGGTACCCATATGGAAGACCTATGGGTATATCAATGTATATTGCAGTACCTCTTGCGATTATATTAATTTATAAAGTAGGACTGTTTTTAGGCTTCAATATGACACTAAAAGTTGCTGCATATTTAGTACCTGTTGTATTTGGTGTAATTGCAGTTTATTTTATGTATTTATTGGGTAAAGAATTAATTTCCCCAAGAGCTGGATTAATTGCTGCATTATTAATGTCGGTTGCACCTGCATTTCTTACCAGGTCGATCGCTGGATTTGTTGATAATGAATCTGTTGGTGTTTTATTTACAATAATGACCCTTTATTTCTTCTCAAGATCAATTCTGCGAGATAGTAACAGAAGTGGTATATTTGCTGGATTATCCATGTTCTTACTGGGTTCTTCATGGGGTGCTTTTAGATTTACCTATGATTTACTGGCTGTTATAGCTATGGTATTTGTAATTAGTGGGAAATTTTCTCCAAGATTCTTTAAGACATATCTGTATACATTATCAGTATCAGTTTATTTTATGATTGGTATCCCTCGTATTGGAGGTAGTTTTGTCATGGGAACTGAAGGATTGGCACCAATTGGAATGATTGTATTTCTAATTTTGATAAGCGTTTTACAGAACGTATCAAAAGATCTCCATCCAGATACATTTAGAAGAATTATTGTTACTGGATTTATGTCCATAACCATCTTAATGACTATAATATTAATTATTTTGAATGCAGTTGATAGTGTTGACTCAATAGGAAGTAAATTTATTTCAGTAATTCTTCCCACGGAGAGAAATGACCTACCGTTGATAGATTCTGTTTCAGAACATTTACCTATGGCATGGGGTAATCTCTATGCAAATGTTTCAACTCTCGTATTCTTTATACCACTTGGTATTTACTATGGAATCAGAAAGCCAACTGAGAAGAATTTAATAATCCTAACTTTTGGAATTATTACTATATTATTTTCAGGTTCTATGGTTCGTTTAATGTTATTATTAGCACCAGCAGCTATACTTCTTACTGCATTGGCAATTGATAGTTTACTAATTCCTTATGCATATGTAGCACATGGAAGAATTAAATTAAGTAAAACCACAATGACATTACCCAGTATTACAGGTCAAAACTCTGCATTAACATATTTCATTGTTTATTGTTTGATTTTGGTGATGTTAGGTACATCTATTAATAGAGCTGATCGAATAGCTAATCCTGAGCTGACACCTTCTTTATCAGAATCCGGAAGTCCAAACGATGCAGTTACTGATTGGTTAGATGCCTTTACTTGGATGCAAGAACATACCAGTTATGAAGCATGGGCTGCAGATAATTTATATAGTGGATTAGGCAGTGGCCAACCACCAGTTATGCTATCATGGTGGGATTATGGATATTATATTACCAACCAAGGTGGAACTGTAACATTGGCAGATAATGCAACATCAAATAGTACACAAATCGGTGTAGTTGGAACAATGCTTATGTGGAACACTACTGCTGCATTAAATTTAATGTATCTGTATAATGTAAAGTACGTCTTAGTTTATCCCGCAGGAGGTGCATTATCCTTTGGTTCCGATATAGGAAAAAGTACTTGGATGATTAAAATTTCGGAACAATATACTCCTGAATTCGGTGTAAGAGAGGATGATTATTTCAGTGACACTGAAAATCAATACCAAGCACCATATTTTGATAGTGTATTATGGAATTTAATGAGTTATAGATCTTCAAATATGGATACTGCAAGTGGAGCTCCATTTACAAATGATCCTCGGTTAGAGCAGTTATTACCCAATTATCAAGAACAAATGGGTGGTCCTGATGAACCAGACCTTGTGTATTTCAGAGAAGCATGGAGAAGTAGAGGAATCGATTTACAAAATCCCTACCAATTTCCAATTATCCGTATTTTTGAAGTTAATTACCCCGATGATATTCTCCAAAGAGTTAGAGATTTTCAAGATACCATGGCAAATGTTTATGCAGCAATAGCTGCAGAGAATGCTGCTGAAGAAGGCGAATAATTTCTAAACTAAATTAATACTCAAACAATAAAAATTTCAGCTACTTTAATTCAATAACAACCAATCTGTAATTATAAATGAAATTAATTAAAAAAATAGTTGATATTTCAAATTAACCATTTTTCATAACAATACCATATCATTGTAATTTCATGACCAAAATGAAATTGGTAGATTACAATTATTGATAACCCACTCAAGATTTATTAGACTGTGGAGTGTATACTGTGTGGATCTCAAAAAGATCATGAAGTCTTATATAACTGTGATTCCTGTAGAAATTCATTATGTGAAGCTCATATGAATACTCATAATTGTCGACCAAACTCTGTTAACATGGGTAAATTCACTTTTGATATATCTGATATTAATCCAAATGTCTCATACATTAGAAGAGAACCGACAAAGGATGATTATGAACACTTCTTAAAAACAAATCGAGATATTCTTACCACTGGAAAAGAATCATTAGACCTCTTTTTAGCAATGATTTTAATCGCTTATGTTTTTGGATTCAGAAGATTAATTGATGGTGGTCAAGACCTTCAATATATTTTCTATATTGTAATTTTTCTAGCCCCTTCATTTATCCTACATGAATTAGCACATAAATATGCGGCAATAAAATACGGAAAATATGCTCGATTTACTATGATGAAGAATACAGCTCTTTTGACCTTATTTATGGGTACAATTGGAATCTTATTTGCAGCACCAGGAGCTACAGTGATATTAGGAAAATCAACCAAACGAGAAAATGGTATTTTTGCAGCTGCAGGGCCTATGATTAATTTTGGTATAGCATTTATTACATTTATAATATTTCTTAGTTTTCCTGAAGTTTATTTTAAAACAACTACTCTACAAACTCTTCTTATTTTGAATATTGAAATTAATGCATTTCTTGGTGCATTTAATATGCTACCTTTTGGACCACTAGATGGGAAAAAAGTAATGGATTGGAATAGTTTAATTTGGCTTGCAATAATTGTCGCGAATGCAATGATGCTTATCTATGTTTACAATCTTGGAGTATAAGATAGGAACTTTAGGAAAGTACCTAGATGGTGGTATAATTAAATAAAAACCAATTAGAATTCAATACATTATTTTGATTGTAATTGACATATTTTTTTTTAAAACTTTTGAAATTTGAGCTAATCGGATTTTTAATTTGAAAGAGCCACAGGTGGGAATTGAACCCACGACCTAATGCTTGAACGATCGGAAACTACTTTTTCACGATTTACGAAGCATCCGCTCTGCCCCTGAGCTACAATGGCATTGTGATTATTACAATATATTATTTACATTTAATGAAATTATCGTTACAAACAACTTTGTGGTGTCTTAAAATTTCTCACTCCTCGAAAAAGATTTAATTAATTATTTAATTTGGTAATTATACTTAGATCGATGAAAATATGAATTATATCTATACTATAGAATTATTATAAAATTAATCTTATTTGCCATTTAGGTGAAGAACTCTTTATTTAATTGGTTGATTCAATAAAGGTATGGTTGAGAATCCTGAAAATAAGCCAATTGTATCGAGTAAAAATACAGAAGGTGAAGATAAATCATCTTCTGTAAAAGATATAATTGGAAATCAAGATTCCAAATGTACTACTTGTAATAAAAATAAATTGAACAGGTATCTTAAGGGTAGGACTAAAAACACATTGATAGACGAAGTCATCGGACCATATTGTAGGCTATGTGCATATGAGTTGAAATATGGTAAGATTTCTCCTTATTCTAGCTATCCAAGAAATTTTCCTCAATTAATGTACCGTTTGCTTACCAAAAGAGAGCTACCTGAAAAAAGTATAAATAATTTTTACATTCGTTCAGTAATTTATCTTATATTAATACTAATTGCCCTTGGATTTCATATCTATCTGGTTATTTTATCCGAATTATATTTCTTGATACATGATCTTTTTTGTATATACATACACACGTTCAGCCTAAACCATGCCTGCCGTCGCCAGACTCCCACACATATAATGTAGGATTAGCAGGGTCTTCATTCTGTGGCTTCTTTCTGCTTCTCAACCCATTAGGTTTCATCGAAGTCAGGATTTCCGTGTTATTTAACATTAGCA